>CBFHCJ010000611.1:0-4443 GCA_965654005.1 uncultured Streptomyces sp.
GGCCGCGGCTCCGGTCAGCACGAGCGTGGGCACCAGGGCCGAGGTGAACAGGGGGCGGGAGAAGTCCAGGTCGAGGCCGGCGCTGACCACGGCGATCGCGGGCGCCGGGCCCTGTCCGGCCGCCTTCCGCCGCTCGGCGAAGGCCTCGCGCGCGCGTGCCGGGCGGTACTCCTCCTGCCGTACCGTTTCGGCGCCCACGATCACGACGTCCGCGAGCCCCCGCAGCGTGCCGAAGATCCGCATGTCGGCGGCGCCGGAGATGGGCTGGGAGCGCCCCTCGTGCTGGGCGGCCCCGTCGAGCGTGGACACCATGTTGGCGCGCAGCCAGGGCTCCCGGCCGCCGGGACCGGGCTCGGGGTAGGCGTACGCCACGGCCAGCTCCTCGAACGTCCATTCGCGATCGACGGGGCCCTCACCGGGCAGGGGGGCGCCCGGCACCTCCCCGGCGTCCGAGGCCGTACCGCCCGGCCGGGCCACTGTTTCGTCGGTCACAGGGAACAGGCGTCGCATGTCGTGCAGTGTGGCACGGCGCTTAGCATGGGGAACCGTGTCGTCGTCCTCCATTGCCGCCTCAGGGATCGATTCGATAGCCGGAGCGGTCCCGTTGTCCCTGTGCGCCCGCGAGCCGCACGTTCCCGCCGACCGGCTCGTCGCCGAGATGGTGCCGCCACCGCGCTTCGACTCGGTCCGCTTCGCGACCTACCTCCCGGACCCGAACCAGCCGAGCCAGACCGAGGCCGTACGCGTCCTCGAGGGCTTCGCGTCCGGGCTCGGCGGGGCACACGCGGTGGGTGGCGGCAGGCGCGGCTTCTTCGGGTTCGGGAAGAGCAAGGCCCCCAAGACCCCGGCCGGCCCCCGAGGCGTCTACCTCGACGGCGGCTACGGCGTCGGCAAGACCCACCTCCTCGCCTCCCTCTGGCACGCGACCCCGGCCGAACCCGCGCTCAAGGCCTTCGGCACCTTCGTGGAGCTGACGAACCTGGTCGGCGCGCTCGGCTTCCAGAAGACCGTCCAGACGCTGTCCGGCCACCGTCTGCTGTGCATCGACGAGTTCGAGCTGGACGACCCCGGCGACACCGTCCTCGTCTCCACCCTGCTCGGCAGGCTCGTCGACGCGGGAGTCGCGCTCGCGGCCACCTCCAACACACTGCCGGGCAAGCTCGGCGAGGGCCGGTTCGCCGCCGCCGACTTCCTGCGCGAGATCCAGGGCCTGTCCGCCCACTTCCGCGCCCTGCGCATCGACGGCGAGGACTACCGCCACCGCGGTCTGCCCGAGGCTCCGGCGCCGTACGGCGACGAGCAGGTGACGAAGGCGGCGTACGCCACCGAGGGCGCCTCGCTCGACGACTTCCCGCACCTGCTCGACCACCTCGCCCGGGTCCACCCCAGCCGGTACGGCGCGCTGACCGACGGGCTGAGGGCCGTGTGCCTGACCGACGTACAGCCGGTGCCGGACCAGTCGACGGCCCTGCGGCTCGTCGTACTCGCGGACCGGCTCTACGACCGCGAGGTGCCGGTGCTCGCCTCGGGGCTGCCGTTCGACCAGCTGTTCAGCGAGGAGATGCTGAAGGGCGGCTACCGCAAGAAGTACTTCCGAGCGATCTCCCGTCTCACCGCGCTCGCCCGGGACGCCAAGGGGCTCGTCGAAGGCTGAGTGGCGGCGCACCGAGGGTTCCGTACGGACGTGACAAACCCAAACAGATGTGCGCCACAGATGTCCCGGACCGGCGAGTTCCAGCCATCCCCACCTCGGTTTTTGGGCTTTTCTTTACCTGAGTCGTGTGGTTAACCCTGCAAACAAGTTAGGCGGGTTAACGTGTTCGTCGAGGCACTTACTCACCGCCGACGGACGCACGCAGCGGGAAGGGAGGGGCATGGCACGGGGTACGACGGTCCGGCTCGTGCCGACGATCCTCTCCGCCGTCCTGCTCGCTCTGCAGCTCTTCGCGCCCACCGCGTCGTTCGCGTCCTTCGCGTCCTTCGCGTCCGCACATCGCACCCAGGTGACCGCCGCCGCAGCGCCGGATGCGGCCACGAGCAAGCGCGCGGACGATGCGGACGAGGCCGTCAACTGCGGCGAGATCCAGCACCCCTCGGACCCCACCGGCCCGCTGCGCACCCGTGATCGCCACCGCACGGCCGCGGACTCCGTCCCGGAGCCCCGCGCGCTCATGCCGCCGGCCCACGACGACACGGTCACAGGACCGCCGGCCCGCCCCGCCTCACTGCGCATATCCAGATCATCGACCGCTCATACCCCCGCGGCACTTCAGGTGTTCCGCTGCTGAGCTGCTCACCGGGTACGGCCTGACACCGACCTTCCCCTCACCACGCCACGTTGGCCGAGCGCGTCGACGTGGGGTCATGTCGCCGTATCCGCATCTGCCACGTTCTCGTAAGCCGACGCGCCGAGTGAGGCGCGCCAGGAGGAACTGACACATGCAGCCCCTCATCGATCACGCCCGTGCGCACGGACAGCGCCCCGAGGAGTTCGCCCGGCTGGCCGAAGGCCAGTCCCCTCAGGTCCTGTTCATCACCTGCTCCGACTCCCGGGTCGTACCCGCCCTGATCACCGGCGCCCGGCCCGGTGAGCTCTTCGAACTGCGCACCGCGGGCAACATCGTCCCCCCGTACGTCTCCGAGCACCCCACCAGCGAGGCGGCCACCATCGAGTACGCCGTGGAGGTGCTCGGCGTCACCGACGTGGTCGTCTGCGGCCACTCCCACTGCGGAGCCGTCGGCGCGCTGGTGCGCGGCGACGACCTCACCGCCGTACCGCCCGTGCGCGACTGGCTCGCGCACGCCGCGCCCGAGCCGCGGGCGACCGACGCGGACGACCCGACGGTCGCGGAGGCCGTGCAGAACCACGTGCTGGCGCAGGTGCTGCGCCTGCGGTCCTATCCATGCGTGGAGCAACGTCTGACGACAGGTCAACTCCGCCTGCACGCCTGGTACTACGAGGTGCACACGGGCGCCGTGCGCGAACACCGCACCACCACCGACACGTTCGAGGCGCTGTGAGGGCCACGATGACGACACCGAACAGGTTCCCTCACCTCAAGCAGGACTTCGCCGCCTCCCTCGTCGTCTTCCTGGTCGCGCTCCCGCTGTGCGTGGGTGTGGCCGTCGCCTCCGGCGTGCCGGCAGAGCTCGGACTTGTCACCGGCATCGTGGGCGGCACCGTCACCGGGCTGATGCGCGGCAGCAGCCTCCAGGTGTCCGGCCCCGCGGCCGGGCTGACCGTGCTGGTCTTCGAGGCGGTGCGGGAGTTCGGGCTGCCGGTGCTCGGGGTGATCGTGCTCGCCAGCGGGGTGCTGCAGCTCCTCATGGGCGCCCTGAAGCTGGGGCGCTGGTTCCGGGCCATCTCGGTGTCCGTCGTCGAGGGCATGCTGGCCGGTATCGGGCTCGTCCTGATCGCCGGGCAGCTCTACTCGGTGGCCGGGGTCAAGGCCCCGGCCTCGGGCCTGGAGAAGACAGCCGGGCTGCCGGGCGCACTCGTCGACGCCGCCGGGAGCACCCGTGCGCTGACCTCGCTGGCGCTCGGCGCGGGCACCATAGCGGTGCTGGTGCTGTGGAAGCGCATGCCGCGCGCGATACGCACGGTCCCCGGGCCGCTCGCCGCGGTCGGCCTCGCCACGCTCGTCGCCGTCGTCCTCGATCTGCCAGTGGCCACGGTCGAGGTCCAGGGGCTGCTCGACTCCATCCAGCCGCCGCCGGTCGCCGCCTTCGGCGAACTGGCGGGCGTGGGCGTGCTCGGCACGATCGTCGCGTTCACACTGATCGCGTCCGCCGAGTCGCTGTTCAGCGCCGCCGCCGTGGACCGGCTGCACGACGGTCCACGCACCGAGTACGACCGGGAACTGATGGCGCAGGGCGCGGGCAACGCGGTCTGCGGGCTGCTCGGCGCGCTGCCGATGACCGCGGTGATCGTGCGCAGCGCGGCCAACGTCCAGGCGGGCGCCAGGACCAAGGCGTCCCGGGTGCTGCACGGGGTGTGGCTGCTGCTGTTCGCGGCGCTGCTGCCGTCCGTGCTGGCATACATCCCGATCCCGGCGCTCGCGGGCATCCTCGTCTACTCCGGCGCCAAGCTGATCCCCGTACGGGAGCTGGTCTCGCTGTGGCGCGAGCACCGGGGCGAGGCGCTGATCCTGGTGGTCACCGCGGTTTCCATCGTGGCGGTCAGCATGTTCGAGGGCGTGCTCATCGGCCTCGCGCTGTCGGTGGTGAAGACCGCGTGGGACGCGTCGCACGTCCGCCTGGAGGTCATCGACAAGGGCGCGGGTCCGGTGCAGGTGTATCTGTCGGGCAACGCGACGTTCCTGCGGCTGCCGAAGATCCTCGACAGCCTGGAGGCGCTGCCGCCGCACCGGCCGGTCGAGCTGGCCCTGTCCGGGCTGCCGCACCTGGACCACGCCTGCCGTATGGCCTTGGAGAACTGGTGGG
>CBFHCJ010000612.1:0-4427 GCA_965654005.1 uncultured Streptomyces sp.
TCTCGGCCGCCCGGCTCGCCGAAGACGGCCACCCAGTACTGCTCCGGATCGCGCTCCAACAACCCCTGCCCGGGCCGGCCGAGAGTGGGCGCGAACGGGTTGTACTCCGCAGTGATCCGCGACGCTTCCGCCCACAGCTGCCGTGCGTTCTCCACGGTCGTCTTGCCACCGAACTGCTGCTCCGCGAAGCGACGCAGGTCCTCCGGTACGACGGTCCGGCTGTCCCGGGCTTCCCGCCCGTCCTGACCGTTCCCACTGGAGGCTGCCTCTACGGGCCGCTGCGGCAGCGGCTGCACGTCCTCCGTCTCCTGGTGCGACCCACCGGCCCGCGTCGACGGCTCCGCCACCTCGATGTTGCGCGCAGCGTTTCCCCTGGTCAACTGGCCGATTCGCTCCTCGGGCGCCACTGGCGCCGTCTGCACCGGCCTCTCCGAGAGGGTCCGCTGTGGCGTCGGCTGAGACGTCTGCGTCGGCTCCACCGTCGGCTCCGGGATCTGCGGCGTCTGCGGCGTCTGCGGCGTCTGCGGCGTCTGCGGCGTCTGCGGCGTCTGCGGCGAGGTTGACGTCGGCTGGGTCGGGGGAACCAGCGGAACCTGTGCCTGCGGGACGACCGGCGGCACGCCGATCGTGGGCATGGTCACTTCAGCCGTGCGCGGCGCCTCCGTGACGTTGTCCGTCGTCGGCGTACCGGCCGTGTCACGGTGTGCCAGGTGGTCGTCCGCGGGCGTATCGGTGTGGGTCTGCGAGCTCTCGGGCCCCGTGACCGGCTCCGTCCGCTCGCCGTTCGGCTCGGCCGACAGCACCGATGTGTCGTGGGTGGGCTCCTCGGATGCCGGTGCCTGATCACCAGCCTGCGACCCCGGCCGCTGATCGGGAGACGCCGCGTCACCACGCAAAGCATCGAGCCGGCGCACCAAATCCTCATGAACAGCCGCAGCCACCGCCGGATCATCAAACTCCGACCCCGACCGCTGTCCACCAGAAGACCGCTCGTCACCACGCAACGCCTCAAACCGACGCACCAAATCCTCATGAACAGCCGCAGCCACCGCCGGATCATCAAACTCCGACCCCGACCGCTGCTCACCAGCCGGGGTCGGCTCCGCCGTCCGCTGCGGCTCCTCTACGTCGTCCGTCGTGGACGTGGCGGGCGTGTCGCCCGGTGCCTGGTGGTCCGCGGGCGCCTCGGTGTGGGCAGACGGATGCTGGGGCCCGGTGACCTGCTGGGTCCGCACGTCGTTGTGCTCGGTCGGCTGCGCCGGGGTGTCATGGGCGGGCTTCGCCGGCGTCGTGTCGTGCTGTGGGACTTCGGTGGGCGGCGGCTCCTCCTCATGGGGCATGACCAGGTCATCGGTCTGCGGGACTTGGGAAGCCGTCGGCGCGGTGTCAACGCGGGTGTCTGCGGGCCGTACCTGCGCCGCTCCGCTGTCATCCGCAGAGGAGACCGTGGAAGGGGAGGGTTCGGGGTGGAGCAGGCTTTCTTCGGAGCCGGACGGCTCGGTATGCGACTGCGGGGGCGCACCACCCTCCTCCGGCGCCTGCGCCTGCGCCTGCGCCACGTCGTGGCCAGAGTCGGCCTGGCTGCCCTGGTCCTCCAGCTCGGCCAGCCTGCGCACCCAGTCGTCGACGCTCTCGGGCCGTGGAGCCCGCAAGGCCACCTCAGTCGGGTCAAGATGCCTGTCAGCGGGCGGCACTGAAGGCAGGTCCACAGGCCGCTCGGTGTGTTGGGGACGCTCGGCCTGGAGTTGTGCGACCTCCTCGCCGGGCTTTGATGCGGGCGGCTCGCTGTGCGTCGGTCCCGTATACGCGGGCGGTTCCGTGTGCTCTGGCCCGGCCAGGTCGCTGGGCCTGGCAAACGGGCCCGAGGGCGCACTGGGAAGGTCCTCGATCTCGGCCGCGATCCTGTCCGCGGTCTCCTGGGGCATGTGCGCCTTGGACACGTCTTCGATGTGGGAGGTGGCCGCGGGCGTCATCGCGGGCATGCCCTGCGGAACCTGGGGCTTGGCGGTGGGCACGGTCGGCAGCCCGTCCACGTCGTCCTCCGTGAAGGGGACGTGCTCCTCGGGGTCCTGCTTCAGGAACTCCTGCTCCTCCTGCCTGCGCACCAGCTCCTGCTCGGCCTGCTTGGAAAGACCCGCGTTGACCAGCCGGTCGAGTCGGCCCCCGGACCCCGAGTCCGACCCCGAGCCGTCCTTCGGACGGTGCGACGCCGTATCGCGACCCTCGACCTTTTGCTGCAGTTCCTGTTGCAGCGCGGCCCTGTTCTCGTCACGGTTCCGCGTCGCGGTCAAGCGCTCCCGCGCCTGCTCCAACCGCTGCTCGGTCTGCGCGGCGTCAGCCGACGCACCCGTCCGACGCTGCTCCGTCAGCTGGTCACGCAGCCGCGTGACCTCCTCCTCGTGGGCCTGGACCTGCACCAGCCGCTGCTGGTCCTGCTCCTGCTGCTGCTGGTCGCGAGCGCTGAGGTGCTCCTGCAGAGCCTGCTGCGCCTTGGCCGCATCCTCCTGACTCCTGTTACCGGCCTCCTCCCACAGCTGCTTCAGCTCTGCCTCGCGCGGATCGCTGTACACGTCACCGGCGGGCTCGCCAGACGCCCGATCCTCGAGTTGCCTCTCGCGCAGCGCGTCCAGCCGCTGCAGCAGGTCATCCAACGGGGCCTTTTGCTGCTCGTCGTAGTGCAGCTGCGCTTCCTGCGCCCGTCCATCCAGGTACTCCTTGAGCGCCTGGTTCGCCTGGTGCCACTCCTCCGGGGTCCTGGCGTCGACGGCCGCCTGCTTCAATTCGCCCAGACGCGCGTTCGTCTCCGAGGTGCCGAATCCCTTCAACGTCATCTGCAGCTCGGCCAGGCCCCGCTCCTCCGGCGTCCAGTTGTTGAACTTGGCCTGCGCGTCGAGCGCCCGCGTCCGCTCCCCCGGGGTCGCCGCACTGTCGACCCGCTGCTGCAGCCTCTGCTGTACGTGCACCTCCAGCTCGTGGGCCGCCTTCGTGCGCTCCGCCCCGGGGGCCGCATCGTTGAGCTGCCGCCGCAACTCCGCCTCGCGCGGATCCTGCGGTGTACCGCGGTGCATCGCATCGAGCCGCTGCAGCACATCCGCCTGCGCCGTCTGCACCCGGGCATCCGCCTGCGCATCCAGTTGCTCGATGTTCTGCCGCAGTTTCTCATTCTCGTAGGCCCTGAGCGTCTCGTCCGCCTGGCTCGCCTCCTGCGGGCTCGAGGCGTTCTCCGAGCGCTGCTTCAGCTCCGCCCAATGTGCGTCCGTCACCGGCGATATGCCCGGCTGCAACGCCTTCCGCAACTCGGTCAGGCGCTGCTCCTCGGGCGTCAACTGGTTGTACGCGGCCAACTCATGCAGCGCGTGCTGTGCCTCTTCCGGAGTCTTCGCTTCCTGTACCCGCTGCCGCAGTTCCGCGGTGCGCGCGTCACGCAGCGACTCGAACTGCCGCTCCAGTCTGTCCTGAGCCGCGCCCTCACGCACCTCCTGGAGCTGCCGCTGCATCTGACCGTCCTGGTCGTACTCGCGCAGCGTCTGCCGTGCCTGCTCCGCCTCCTCGGGGGACCGGGCCTCCTCTTCCTGCGCAACGAACCGCCGCCGCATGATGGCGGACTCCGGATCGGACTGCGCCAGCCGGTCGTAGCTCTCGTGCAGCTCCTGGTGCGTATCCAGTTCGCTCTGCAGGTGTTCACGTACGGTGGGGTCACTGACCGTGGCCAGCTCGCTGCGAAGCTGCTCCACCACCGGGTTGAAGAACCGCCGCGGAGCATTTTCCCCGGTGAGCGCCTCCACCGGAAGGTGGCGCTCCACGAAGTCGGTGTACTCCTTGAGCGCGCTGTCCACCAGCACCGGCTTGCCCGTCTGCTGGGCGCGCTCGACGGCGTCCACCTTGGTCTGCCAGGCGTCCTCGCGGACCCCCAGGTCACCCAGCCGCGAGAACCCGTTGTTCACATGGGCCCGGAACTCCGCCACCCGCTGATCGAGCAGCTTGTTCTCCACCGCCGTCCGGAACTCCTCCAGACGGTCCGCTGTCTTGCCCCAGTCGCCCGTGCTGGCCGATTCAAGGATGGAATCAGCCCGCGGACGCCACTCGTTCTCGGGCAATCCAATCTTTTGCGCGAGACCGCTGAGGTCGTCGACCCGGTCCTGCACCCGCGGCTGCAGCTTTTGGGGCCCCTTACCCTCCGCCGACGGAAGGTCTTCGACCAGGGCCTTCAGCGAGGCCTCCGGCATCTGCGACGGGTCGAACTGCTTCGGGGCGTCCGGCAGATCGAGGTGCTCCTCCTCAGTCGGATGCTCACCCTCGGTCGGATGCTCACCCTCGGTCGAATGCTCGGTTACGGCGGGACGCCCGGCCTCGGTCGTCTGCCCAGCCTCGGTGGAATGCCCACCCCCGGTCGAACGCCCGGCCTCGGTCGTCTGCCCACCCTCGAT
>CBFHCJ010000613.1:0-4420 GCA_965654005.1 uncultured Streptomyces sp.
GCGGGGGGCGGGGCCACGTCGCCCGGCGCCCCGCCCGGGGCAACGACCGGGTGGGTCAGTGCCTCCGTCAGGAGAGGGCGGGCCGGTTCGCCAGATGAAGTCCCCTGATGAGGAGGCCGGGCGCCGTGACGTCATGTCGACCGGGCACCTGCGGCTCGATGATTGAGGACACAGGCACCGGCTCGGGGTCAATCGGTTCGATGTATTCCCGGCCGACCGCCGCCCACACGTTCACGCCGCTTTCGAGAGTGAGAACTGGGCCGAGAAGGAGCGAGGCGTCCGGGAGCTCGACCTTCGGCAGCGTCATCCAGATGTTGACCTTGGTGAGTTCGTCCCACCGGTCGTTCACCTCCACGGTTCGGTATCTCTGGGGGGCAACTGAATTTCCGAGCGCCCCGCGAGTCGCGCAGACGACGAACGCCAAGCGCTGCCCGTCTTCGAATTCAGGTGGGGCGAACTTCCAGGGGGCGCGGTCCGATGTACCTGACAGTCGCGCTTCAGGCGAGGTGAAGCTCTCCTTTGTCTCCGCAGTCTGCCAAGCGACCTCACCGTGCAAGGACGTCTTCCACGAGGGGACGCCGGCGTCCGCGATGTACGTGTCGTCCTTGTGACACCACACCCGGAACTGCCCGACGGAGAGGCCCGCGTTTGGACCGGACGAGATGCGGAACGCGAATCGGATCGGGTGCTGACGCGACACACTCCCATAATGCCGCCGTCCCCCACAGAGCGCGGCCTGACCGCAGGACCGATTTCGCGACCGGGCACGGCCCTGGTTACCCAAGCGCCCGCCTCAACTGCCACGTGACTGTCCGCAGACACGGACACCGACCGCGTCGTCTGCTCCTACGCGTAGCGGGTGCGAAGGACCGGCTGCCCGTCCCACGCTCTGGCAAACCTCCACCGGGTGATGGCGACGTAGCCATTCTTATCCACCTTCCGACGGAACTCGTCGGTGTCGAACGCGTCGCGCATCGCCGTCACCTTGTCCTGCGCGAAGTACGGAAGGTCCTCCGCCACCCGGAACTGGATTCCTCGAATCACGATGGTGCGGGGTGTTACGCGAACGACCTGATAGAAGTCGACGTTCGTCTGCTCCCACCCCCACTCCGAAACGAGGATGGTTCCAACCGCGAGCGAGAGTGCTCCCGCCTGCCGGCGTGGTCCGCTCGAAGGGGTGGGTGCGCCACCAGCGATTGCGGCGATTGACGTGCTTTGCATTGGGGTCTCCTTACATTCCGCACGGCGGGTGCATGCGTGCACTGGCGCCTATGCGCGTCATCGCTCCTCGTCCGACTGTCCGCGCGGCTAGGTCGGGCGGAGCTGTTGGCCGCTGCTGGCGGCACAGGACGGGGGTCCCGCTCCTCCACCCCGAGCACACCGTGGTGCGGGTCCGTTTCGCCGGCAGGTGACTGCGCTGGGCGGCGCTGTTCCGTGTGGTGCATCCACCCCGACAGGAGGCCGCGCGCGATTCGCGATGCGAGCAGTGCCCGCAGGGCGGCGAGGCGCGCGAGGCGAAGCAGTTGGCTGGTCACGGCTCTTACCCTGCGGCGGATCCGGGGCATCCCGAGCCCGGGCAACAACAATCTCGTCAGGGTAGGCGAGCCAGCTAGAGCGCACCAGAGGAACTGTCCTTGATCTGGGCTTTCTCGCGACGCTATGGCAGACCTTGGTCATCTGCCAAGGTCCTGCCAAGGTCAAAGAACGCGACTTTCCCCAGGTCAGAGGGTGAAAACGGACCCTCCAGCCAAGGTGACCAAGGTGGGAGTGTCTATCCATAGAGAGATGGAGGGTGCTCTCTCAGCGCTTTTCTCTCTACTACTTTCTTTTTCTTCTCATGGAATACACCTACTACTTGGCAACCTTGGCTGGAGGCCGTTTTGCCGCTCTACGACTGGGCAAACTCCAGCCAAGGTCACCTTGGCAGACCTTGGTTCCACTTGGCAGAGAAGCGGTGTCGGAGGCCTCGGGCAGACTTGAACGACACCGGGGGCGTGCCGTGTCGAATTTGATATCGAGAATAATTCGCAACATAGAACACAAGATTGTGGTAGGTTCGATGTCATGGCCCCCGCCTCCAACTCCGAGACCTCCCTCCTGGAAGCCGTGCGCGTTGCACGGGAGATGACCCAGGCGGAGCTTTCGGCCGCCTCCGGCATCGCTCAGGGGGTCATCTCGAAGCTCGAGCGGGGCGGCCTGCCGCTGGATCCGGACCGGGCCCTCGCCCTTTCCCGGGTGCTGGACGTGCCCGTGGCGCTCATCGACGGCAGCACTGTCTCCGCGCCGCACGCCCGCGTGTTCCACCGCAAGCAGGCCTCACTGCCAGCCAAGGCCGCGAACAAGCTCCACGCCGACATGGTCCTCGCCCATGTCCGGGTGGGCAGGCTCATGCGCGACGAAGCGGCCCGCCACGGTGAGTCGGTGCCCCGCCTGCCCCTCCCCGAGAACCGCCTCTACACGGCAGCGGACCGTGCGCGCGAGCTCCGGTCTCTGTGGGATTTGCCGCGGGGGCCGGTCGCGAACATCGTGGAGCTGCTGGAATCGCACGGCGTCCCGTGCCTGATGTGGGATGTCTCCTCGGCGCGAGTGGATGCCATCGCGAGCTGGCCCGCCGACGCCCCGCCCGTCATCCTCCTAAGTTCGCACGCTCCGGGAGACCGGCTCCGCTTCACCGTCGCCCATGAACTCGGGCACGCGGTGCTCCACGACGTGGCGTGCGCGGACTGCGAACGTGAAGCCGACGAGTTCGCGTCGGAGTTCCTGATGCCGCGCAACGACATCAAGCAAGACCTGCGCGACGTCACGCTGCCGAAGCTCGCGGAACTCAAGAAGGTGTGGGGCACCTCGATGGCGGCATTGGCCCGTCGGGCGCGGGACGTCGAGGCAATCACCGACACCCGCTACCGGGCCCTGAACATCGAGTTGTCGCAGAGCGGGTACCGCAAGAGCGAACCGGTCCAGATCGACCGCGAGCGCCCTGCCGCCCTCCGCCACGCCATCCAGCACCGTATCGACCACGGCGAGACCGTCTCCGATCTCGCGGAGGACGCCCTCATCGGCGTCGAAGAACTGCAGCACCAGTACATGGAGGTCTCGTGAACGCCATCAACTCGTTCGGCGGCTCGCAGCCGGTCATCGCGCCCGCACGCCGCCGCACCGCCCGCGAACTCCTGGAGGGACGGGTCCTCACCGTCATGAACTGGGAAGCGGCAGACATGATGGCCATGCAACTGGACCCGCAGTACGAGGGACTCGTAATCACCGGCAGTGACCGTCACAAGAAGGCTCGGAAGCTCCGGAAGATGTACCCGGACCTCGTCATCCTCGCCGAGGGAGACTCCCACGCCCTCCACGAGTCATCCGAAGAGTCACCCTGGTACCTCCCCGATGATGGTCAAGCACTCCTTCCCGCACCGGACCTCAACGAAGTCCTCGCCGGTCAGCGGTCATCCGGGGTATCGGTGACGCTGCTACCGGCCGGTTACGTCGCGGCCGGGGACACCTCGACGCTGCGCACCGTCGTCGAGAGCGCCAACGAGATCGTCGGTGACGATCTTGCCCTCCCCCTGTACCTGGGGACGGGGTGGCTCAAGCCAGAACACAAGGAGTTCCTCACTGCCGTCATCGCGATGAGCACCCACCCCGTCCTGCTTGCCTTCGGTGCCGCGTCCGACCCGGTCGACTCTGACCGCAAGCGCGGGCTGTACCGAGAGATCGTGGCGGCAACGCGAGCGTTCTGCTGGCGAACCGACCTTGCAGGCCTGTGGGCGTTCGCGCACGGTGGAATGGGCGCGGCCATCGGCGCGGCGCCCAGCACCCGACGTTTCACCCCGCCGGGAACAGCCGCGCGATCTCGCCGCCCCGGTGACCAGACTCCGAACGTACTCATCCCCGGACACATGCACTGGATGAAGACGGGCGCGATGAAGTCCGAGCTGTACGCGGGCTCCGCCGCACCGGCCTGCCCGTGCGTCGAGTGCGACGGCCGACCCATCGACCGGTTCACCGAGAATCAGAAGGCGGAGGCCGCGCGGCACAACCACGCCACCGTCGACGCGTACGTCCGCACCCTCATCTCGACCCCCGCCGCCGAGCGGCCGGCGGTTTGGCACGCGCTCGCAATTGACGCCGTCGTGTCGCATGAGGTAACCGGAGCGTCCGTGGGACGCGAATGGAACGCGCCCGAAGATGTCGCCCTGTGGGCCGCTGACTAGGGCTGCTGCTCGAGCGCGCGGCGGACGAACTCCGCGCGGGCCGGAGTGGGGTCACCGGAACCCGCAGGAGCGGGCATCACTTCTTCTCGAACGTCCCCGGTCTCGGTAACCAGCCCGAACCCGAAGTACGACGCCAACACTGCAGCCCACCGCTCCTCGGACGAGCTGGCACCGGATAGCACGAGCGTGCGCCGGCAGTAGCCGGC
>CBFHCJ010000614.1:0-4383 GCA_965654005.1 uncultured Streptomyces sp.
GTGCCGTACAGGCGCGACTTCCAGGACGGCACGGCCGCCATCTCGCGGCGGCGCTGGCTCTCCGTCAGGCGCTTCTCGTGGTCGGCCCGCTCCCGGGCCTCGTCGGCGTCGGCGGGCTGCAGCAGAACCGCGCGCTCCTCCGACGCCTCGGCACTGTCGCGGGCCTCGACGACGAGCCGCTGCGCCTGCTCGTACGCCTCCTGTGCGTGGCCGGGGGAGACGGCGGTCGCCGCCCGGGCCCTGCGTAGGGCGGCCTCCGTCTCCTCGCGGGCCAGCTCGTGCTCGCGCTGCGCGGGCACTCCGGCCGGGGCCGGCGGCTCACGCAGCAGGTCCGACACCATGGAGTCGCCCCGGTCCTGGCCGAGGAACTTGGCGAACGCGGTGACGGCGCGGTGCAGGCGTTCGGTCTCGGTGCGGGCGGCGCCGAGCCGGGCCTGCGTCTCGTCGTCCTCGATCACCGCCAGGGGCAGCCACAGGTGGTTCTCGGCGCGGCCGCGCGTGATGCCCGGGTAGACGGCGAACGCGTTGGCGCCGTGCCCGTACAGCAGGCTCACCTCGCTGGTGAGTCCCTGGCTTGCCGCCACCGTCATGGCGTAGCCGAGGGACAGGGCGCCGGAGCTGATGGCCTTCGGGTCGAACCATGCCGAGACGTCGCCGTCGGCCGTCTTGTCGCGCCAGGTGATCTCGACGCGGTGGGCGTCGTCGATCGCGGTGACCACGGCCCGGTAGCCGTTGAGGACGTCCGGGCCTTCGCCGCGGCGGGAGCGGTAGTCGTTCTGCCGTACG
Organism: uncultured Streptomyces sp.; assembly: GCA_965654005.1. Lineage (GTDB taxonomy): Bacteria > Actinomycetota > Actinomycetes > Streptomycetales > Streptomycetaceae > Streptomyces. The sequence continues at coordinate 787 of CBFHCJ010000614.1, forward strand.
CGCACCAGGTCGCCGACGGCGAGGTTCAGTTCCGCGCCGCCGGGCAGGGCGTAGCGGTGCTCGGCGCCGAGCTCGCCGCGCTGCCGGCGGATCTGCTGCGCCCCCAGGTTCAGCAGGTCGACGTCGGCGTTCTTGGCGGCCAGGACGGTGACCGCGTCGATCAGGTCGTGCGGGTTCTCCCAGCGGGCGCGCACCTCGTCCCAGGTGGTCAGGATCTGCGCGTGGGCCTCGATCGCGGTCTCGGCGGCGTGCACCCGGCCGGTGTCCGCCAGGATCTTCAGGGCCTGCTCGTGGTCGCCGGTGCGCCACACGTCCAGGGCGGCGCGTTCGGCGTCGTTGCGCTGGCGCCGGTTCTCCGTGAGCGTGAGCCCGCCGACGAGCCGGTGGACTTCCTTGAACCAGCCGCCCGGGCCGATCGCCTGCAATTGCTTGGGGTCGCCGATCGCCACGATTTTCGTCGACGTGCGGGCCGCCTCCCGCATGAGCGCGGCAGCCTGGCGGTCGTTGGACATCGTCGCCTCGTCGACCACCAGGACGTCGACGCCCGCGAGTCCGTTGCCGTCGCGGATCTGCCGCAGCCATGACGCGATCGAGCGGGCCGGGATGCCGGAGGCGTCCTGCAGGGACTTGGCCGCGACCGCGCTCACCGTCGCGCCGGCGTACGTGTGGCCGGTGGCGTCCCACGCGATCCGGCACGCCTCCATCAGCGTGCTCTTGCCGGTCCCGGCCGCGCCGATGTGGGCGTCGATGCCGTGCCCGGCGGTCAGGGTCCGCTCGATCGCCGCGCGCTGTTCGTCGGACAGGGCGAAGCCGTTGGCGACCTCGAAGATGGACATGGCGGCCGCGGCCTGTTCGGCGGTCAGCTGCACCGCGCCCTCGTCGAACCGCGCGAGCGCCTGGGTGGTGACGACTTCCTCGGCGTCGAGGATGTCGCGGGTGGTGTAGCGGGACATCGACGACATGACGGTGGAGCCGACGTGCGGCAGTTGGACCGCGTATCCCTCGACCGCGAGGACGTCGGTGGCGAGTTGGTCCAGGAGGTCGATGTCGTCGCCGATCCCGTACTCCAGGGCGTTCGCCACGGCGGCGAGCAGCTGCGCGCGGCTGAACGTTTTGTCGCCCGCCGTCAGCCCGGTCTCGGGGTCGAAGACGATGCGGGCGAGGTCGGCCGGCGGGGGGATGCGCGGGCCGCCGCCGGGTCCGTCGACGGACGCGCCGCCGGGGTCGGGCGGGCCGGGTGCGGCGGCCGCCAGCATCGCGTCGACGTCGCCGACGATGGCCTCGGCGCGGGTGCGCCAGCTGGCCCGCATCCCGGACGCGTCGGCGTCGATCTTCTGGCGGCGGGTCTCGTCGGCGGCGCGCTGCCGTTCCTCGCGCGAGGCGTCCTCGCCGACCAGTTCGTTGACGATGGCGTGGCGGCGGGAGAACGCGTCGCGCAGCTCCTCGGGAACGTGGGTGATCTCCCACGCGCCGGTGTCCGGGTTCAGTTCGCGGCGGACGCCGAACCGCTCGTAGGTCAGCTCCCGCACGCGCGCCTTGAAGTACGCGTCGAGGGCGCTGGCGTGGCGGTGGAAGTCCTTCCCGGAGTTCGCGATGCTGCGCCACTGGCCGTCCTCGCACAGCGCCACGTTGGCGATGGTGACGTGGACGTGCAGGTGCGGGTCGCCGGGCTCGCCGGGCGTCACCGGACGGGCCGCGAGGTGTTCCACGGACCAGCCGATCAGACCGCCGGTGGCGATGCGCACCAGCTCCCCGTCCTCGCCCGCCACGGCGTACCCGATCCACTTCTCGGCGAGACGGACGGTGTCGCTCTTGGCCTGCTGCACCAGGTCGCGGAAGTCGCGCTCGTCGAGCTCGCCCAGGAGCCCGGAGACCGCGCTGTCGGACTTCGGCAGATCCAGCACGAGGTCCCAGCCCTTGACGCGCATGTCGATGCGCCGGTCCTTGTTCGCCCACGCCTTGGCGAGCTCCGCCTCCCCGTAGACGTCGGCCAGATCGAGGCCAGCGGCGCGGGCCAGCTTGTGCAGGGTGCCCACCTGCAGGCGCTGCCCCTCACCGAACCGGTTGACCTGACGCAGCTGGGTCGCGAGCTCCCGCTGCTGCTTCGGCTTGCCCTCCAGGAGCTGCGCGGGCTCGACGCCCTTCTCGGCGGCCAGGGCCTCGATCGCCTCGGTCAGCCGGGCCGCGGTCAGGTGCGCGTCGGGGTGCGTGCGCACCGACGCAGTGGAGGCCATCAGCCGGGCACCGGTGGCGGGGTGGGTGGCGTTCATGATCCGGCGCGCGGCGTCCTTGGCTTCGTCGTCCAGGTGCTCGCCCTCGGTGAACCCGAAGACGCTCACCCCGCTGCCCACCCACACCAGGTGGCCGTCGCCCTCCGGTCGCAGCCGGTAGTCGACTGCGGCGTCAACCGCGTCGTCCAGGACGGTGGTCTCGACGCCGTCGGACTCGACGACGCCGCACCCGGCCTGCTCCCGCAGCCGGTACTCGACCTGTCCGTCCGCCCTGATCTTCGTCAGCCAGGCCACCGGCCGCCCCTCCCCGCTTGTGCGCTTGTGCGCCGTTCCGGCCCGGCCGTGCCGGACCTCCCCGACAGGGGAGGTCCCTTTGTGCCTAGCCTCTGTTTGATCTTGTACCTGTAGGTGGACAACTGGCTGAACCAGCGATCATCGACGGTAACCCCAGATGACCGGTTGCCGAAAAAACAGCTGAACCACTGAGACTCACTCGTACCGGCTGATCGTCTCCGGCCGGAAACGGGTCGGGTCGGTCGGCGGGTACGCCGCCCGACCTGACCGTGTCCGCGATTCGCGGACACGCCGGGCGGCGGTGGCGGACAGTGATCATCAGGCGTCCGGCTGCCGGGCCGGTCGGCGGCCCCACAGCGGTCGCGCGAGGCCCCGGCCGGCGCAGTGCACGCACTCGCCGCCCGGCACGTAGGCGCGGATGCCGTTGACGACGAGGCCACGCAGCACGGGCACCAACTGCTCGGCGACCACCGCCGTGAGGGGCACGGTCAGCGACTGCGGGACGTCGTCCCCGGCAGGGCGGACGATGTCGACGCGGGTCGTGTCCGGGCCGACCGACACCGTCACGATGGCCGGCAGTCCCGGCGTCTCGGAGACCGGCTCACGGTCGGCGGCGGGCGGCGGCGCGGACTCCAGGCGGAGCACCCAGGCGGGCTCGCCATTGGCGCCGGGGTGGCTGCCCACGAGCTGTTCCAGCGCCTCGTGCAGCGCGGCATGGGTGGGGTGCAGGTCGGGCATCGGGTGGTCCTTCCGCAGGGTCGGGGCGGCGCATGATCACGCGGCCTCCCCCGGCCTACGGCATGCCGGGCGCCCGCTGCAGAAACCCCCCGCGGTCCTCCCGCCCGGCGGTAAAGGATCATGGTCCGCTTCCCGTACGGAGCGCCCGGGCCGACGTCACCCGCGCGGGCGATTGCGCCCGCGGCCGGTCGGCGAGACGCTGACCGCGCGTCCGCGCGGCTCGGGGCACCAAGGCCCCCCGCGACGGACCCCGGAAACGCAAAGGCCCCCGCCCCGCCGGTGTGAGAACCGGCGGCGCGAGGGCCTTGGTCGTGCGGTGGGACGGCTACCCGCT
>CBFHCJ010000615.1:0-4376 GCA_965654005.1 uncultured Streptomyces sp.
CTACGCGGCCCGTCGCACGGCCCTGCGCGACGCCCTGCTCGAGCACGGCTTCCGCATCGAACACAGCGAGGCGAGCCTGTACCTGTGGGCGACCCGCGACGAGTCCTGCTGGGAAACGGTCTCCCATCTCGCCGACCTGGGCATCCTGGTCGCCCCGGGCGACTTCTACGGCCCGGCGGGCGAGAGGTTCGTACGCGTGGCCCTGACGGCGACGGACGAGAGGGTCCAGGCGGCGGTAGAGCGCCTCGCCCAGCGGCGGTAGAGCGCCTCGTCTGGAGGTGGTAGAGCGCCTCGCCCAGCGGCGGTACAGCGCCTCGTCTGGAGGCGCCTGCCGCTTTCCTGGGGGAGGGTGGGCACAGCCCACCACCACCGGGTACGGGTCCAGCCGAGCCCAGCTGCAACGGACGGAGGGGGCCAGGGCTGCGACTCCCCGGACCCCTCCGCCGCACAAGAGCCGGAGGCTCAGCCGCCCAGCGGCAACCCCTGGACCGGCAGCGGCTGCCCCGGCACGCCCGTCTTCGCGGTCTGGCCGAGCAGCCCACCGGCCTGCCCCGCCGCGTCCCCGGCCGCCTTCTGCGCGACCGGCGTCGCCGTCCCGACGAGCCTCCCGCCGGTCTTGCTCGCGGCCGGCACCGCCTTCTTGACCGCCTTGCTGCCGGTCTTGACCGCCGAGCCGCCGGCGTCACCCGCGAGCCCGGTGACCTTCTGGGCCGCACCGTCGACCTTGTGGGCGGCGCCGTCGACGGTGTTGCCGGCCTGCGCGCCGTCCAGGGCGGTCAGCCCACCCAGGTTCGGAGTGGCCGGCAGGTCGGTCGTCGCCGCGCAGGCGGAGCCGGCCGCACCGACCACGGGCGCCGCTCCCGCTGCGATCAGCAGCGCGGCACGGGCGATCCGGCGGGTCAGGGGGAGGGACATGATGCTCCTTAGACGGGAGAGAACGGTGAAGTGTCCGGCCGTACCCGGGAGTTGATCGTTCCGGGCTCGGACGCAGTGACTACCGCTCGAAGTCCCCGAAGGTTGCGGTGACCCAGTGTAAAGAGTTGGCAATGCGTCGCATTATCGGGTGGGGAGAAAATCGGGCAAACAACATCCGGTGGGATAGCCTGCCGAATCCTTACAGCTCTTTGTTCTCAAGGGGTGCGGCGCAAATGCCGGTGTGCGCGCAAGAAAGCGCGCGCCCCCTCGCGAGGCGCGCCGCGCATTACCCGAAAGGGTGAGGGCCCGTACTGCTGTCCCGGCTACTCCCCGATGACGATCCGGACTTCGGCGGCCGACGCCTTCGCGTCGGACCCACCGGTCGTACGCCACTCGTTCGCAAAACCTCCACGCGACCACTCGCGGCCCGCGAAGGAGACGCGCGCGATGTGCAGCGCCGAGGAGTTGGCCACGGCCCAGTGCGCCAGCTCCCAGCCGCGCTGGCTGACGGTGCCCGAGGCGGTGGACTTCCGGGGCACCGGGATCGTCACCGCGTCGGCGACGGGCTGCACGGCGGCCGCTGTCGAGGCCGTGGGGGACAGAGGCGACGGCCTGGTGCCACTGGCGCCCTTGGCGCCCACCTCGGCGCCTGCCGTCTGCAGCACATCGCGCCCGAAGTCCCGTACGAGCGCGGCCCGCACCGCGTCCGGGCCACCGGTGCCCGGCTGCGTCGGACGTCCCTCACAGGTCAGCGTGGCCGCCGCCCGGCCGGTGAGCGCTGCGGCGAGCAGCGTGGCATCGGGCTCGTGCTTCGCGTACGCCTCCGGATAGCCGCTGTGCTGCACGTGCTGGGCGGCGACGGTCAGCGGCAGCCGGGTGTAGTTCGGAACCTTGGCCAGGTGCTCGTAGAACACCCCCGCCGCGTATGCCGGGTCCATGATCTGCTTCTCGGTGCCCCAGCCCTGCGACGGGCGCTGCTGGAACAGGCCGAGCGAGTCCCGGTCGCCGTGCTGGATGTTGCGCAGGCCCGACTCCTGGAGGGCGGTTGCCAGCGCGATGGTCACCGCGCGTTCGGGCATGCCGCGGGTGGTGCCGACGACGGAGATCGTCGCCGCGTTGACCGCCTGCTCGGGCGTGAACTCGTACGACGCTCCGTCACCCTGGTCCGAGACGACGTTGCATCTCGGTGCGCCCGTACCCGTGAGGTACTGGACGGTGAGATAGCCCGCGACGGCGAGCAGGACCACGAAGGCCGCCCCGAAACGGGGGAGGCGGCCACGGCGCTTGGGGATGGGGGACGGCTTTGGCACGCGTAACAAGGTACTGGAGGTGCCCGAGGGTCTTGCCGAGGCTGTGGACAACTCGTGCGGCAGGCATGAGCTGTCCGGCGCGCTAGGGTCGGCTCATGGCCGACACCCGACTTGACCTCACGCTGGACGCCGCGCGGCTCACCGCGCAGCTCGTCGACTTCCCGTCCGAGAGCGGCACCGAGAAGCCCCTCGCGGACGCGATCGAAACCGCCTTGCGCGCCCTGCCGCACCTGACGGTCGACCGGTACGGCAACAACGTCGTGGCCCGGACGAACCTGGGGCGGCCGGAACGTGTCATCCTGGCGGGCCACATCGACACGGTCCCGATCGCGGACAACGTCCCCTCACGCCTGGACGAGGACGGTGTGCTGTGGGGCTGCGGCACCTGCGACATGAAGTCGGGCGTCGCGGTCCAGCTCCGTATGGCGGCGACGGTCCCCGAGCCCAACCGCGACCTCACGTTCGTCTTCTACGACAACGAGGAGGTCGCCGCCCGCCTGAACGGTCTCAAGCATGTGGCCGAGGCCCATCCCGACTGGCTGGAGGGCGACTTCGCGGTGCTGCTGGAGCCCTCGGACGGGCAGGTCGAGGGCGGCTGCCAGGGCACTCTGCGGGTTCTGCTGAGGACCAGCGGCGAGCGGGCCCACTCGGCGCGGAGCTGGATGGGCTCGAACGCGATCCACGCGGCGGCCCCGATCCTGGCCCGGCTGGCCGCGTACGAACCGCGGTACCCGCTGATCGACGGCCTGGAGTACCGGGAGGGGCTGAACGCGGTCGGCATCTCGGGCGGGGTCGCCGGAAACGTGATCCCCGACGAATGCGTCGTGACGGTCAACTTCCGCTACGCGCCGGACCGTACCGAGGAGGAGGCCATCGCGCACGTCCACGAGGTGTTCGCGGACTGCGGGGTGGAGGAGTTCGAGGTGGTCGACCACAGCGGAGCCGCGCTGCCCGGGCTCTCGCACCCGGCCGCGGCGGCGTTCATCGAGGCGGTCGGCGGCACCCCGCAGCCCAAGTACGGCTGGACGGATGTCTCCCGTTTCAGCGCGCTCGGCGTCCCGGCCGTCAACTACGGTCCCGGCAATCCCCACTTGGCGCACAAGCGGGACGAGCGGGTGGAGACGGCGAAGATCCTGGCGGGTGAGGAGCGCCTGCGCTCCTGGCTGACGTCCTGACCTGTCGCTGACCGTCGGGACGGCGGTCGCGGCGGACATGCACGCGTCCCCCGTCCGTAACCCGCGTAGATCTACGCTGGGGGAGAACGACTTTCCCCAAGCTCTCGACTCCTCCCCACTCTCGACTTCGCTCGAGCGGGGGAACCCATGAGCAGGGGAGACCCCACTGCGGAGGGAGCTCAGATGCCTACCGGCAATCCCGAAGGCAAGAAGGTGCCACCGGACGAGCAGCGGCTCGGCCCGGTGCTGCGCAGGCGGGGTCAGGTGATGCGGAGCACCACGGACCAGCGCCTGCTGGACGAGCGTGCTCCCACGGACTGGGTTCACACGGACCCGTGGCGAGTCCTCCGTATCCAGTCGGAATTCATCGAGGGCTTCGGCACGCTGGCCGAACTCCCGCCCGCGATCAGTGTGTTCGGTTCGGCGCGCACTCCGGTGGACTCGCCCGAGTACGAGGCGGGAGTGCGGCTCGGACGCCGTCTGGTGGAGGCGGGCTGGGCGGTGATCACGGGCGGCGGCCCGGGCGCGATGGAGGCGGCGAACAAGGGGGCGTGCGAGGCGAAGGGGGTCTCGGTAGGGCTCGGCATCGAGCTGCCCTTCGAGCAGGGCCTGAATCCTTACGTCGACATCGGTCTGAACTTCCGGTACTTCTTCGTCCGGAAGATGATGTTCGTGAAGTACGCGCAGGGTTTTGTGGTCCTGCCGGGCGGACTGGGCACCCTGGACGAGTTCTTCGAGGCCCTGACCCTGGTCCAGACCCAGAAGGTCACCCGCTTCCCGATCGTCCTCTTCGGCACGTCGTACTGGGGCGGCCTGGTCGACTGGCTCAAGCACACCCTGGTGGCCCAGGGCAAGGCATCGGAGAAGGACCTGCTCCTGTTCCATGTGACGGACGACGTGGACGAGGCGGTGGACCTGGTGTCGAAGGAGGCGGGACGCTAGACGAGTCTTTCCGAATGCCTGCGGGCGCGAAGAG
>CBFHCJ010000616.1:0-4358 GCA_965654005.1 uncultured Streptomyces sp.
GAGCCAGGCTCATCGCCGTACCCGGATGGCCGTTGCCGACCTTCTGTACGGCATCAGCGGCCAGGACGCGTGCGGTGTCCACCGCACGCTGGTCCAACTCGGACCATTCGAAGGTTCCGGCGGCAGCGCTACTGTCTGCGGTCGGTGATGAGTGCACTGGCGAGCTCCACAAAACGGTGGGTGAGGTGGGAGGTGGGCGATGACGGATGGCTGGAGGGGCGGTTACTTCCCCCAGAGCTTCTTGTACGCCTCCTGGTAACCCTTCGGGTTCCAGCTCGAGGCGCCCGCGCTGTTTGCAGCGGTGGCGATGTGCGGGGGCGAGACGTAGCCACTCGCGGGCTTGTTGGCGAAGGCACGGTTGAACTCGTCGACGATCTGCCAGCCCTGCTCGTCGAGCGGCTCCGGCACGGTCGCGGCCTGGAACTGCTTGTCGTTGATGCGCTGGAAGGCCGAGGAGTCGCCGTCGCCCGCGCCGATGTTGAACGGCGCACCCCCGCCCGGCTTGCCGCCCGCGCGCAGGGCGGGCGCCGCGTCGCCGAAGTAGAGGTCGTTGATGGCGACCGAGTACGTCCACTTGGTGCCGAAGCGCGAGAGCAGGGAGGTGACTTCCGTCGGAGTACGGCTGCTGGAGTCCGGGATCGGGATGTTCTCGGTCGTCAGCAGGTTCACGTCGGAGCAGGTGGCGAGCTCCTTCTCGATCAGCTTCGACTTGTTGTCGGCGAAGGGGATCGACTGGTCGGTGAAGACGACCACCCCGGCGGTGCCGTTGGACTGCGCGATGATCCAGTCCGCGCTGATCTTCGCGACCTGGCCGACATCCGTGGTGACGTTGCTGAACAGCTTCGGGTCCTTGCTGGGACCGGGCGTGCCGACGGCGTGCCAGCCGATGAGCGGGATGTTCTTGGCGTTCGCCTGCTCGACCTGCGACGAGGTGGTCTTGGGGTCGAAGCCGCCGATCACGATGCCCGAGGGGTTGAGCGCGATGGCTTGGCTGAAGGCCTTCTGGACGCCTGCGGGCGAGCCCTGGCCGTCGATCACCCGGACCGTCCAGCCCATGGTCTTCGCGGCCTCCTGCACACCCTTGGCCGCACCGGCGACGCCCGGGTTGGTCATGGTGTTGGCCACGTAGACGATGGTCTTGTTACCGGAGACCGCCTTGGGGCCGTCGGTCGGGCCGTTCCAGGGGGCGTCGGAGGCTTCGGCCGCGGCAACGGACTTCTTGGCCGCCGCGACGACGGTGGGGCAGCCGCCCTTCGAGGAGCCGCCGCTCGTGGCGGTACTACCGGCCTGCGAACCACGGGAGCAGGCGGTGAGGGAGGCGGTGACCACCGCGAGGACGGCGATGGCTCTGACGGTCTGCTTGCGCGAGGGGTAGTGCGGCACGTTCGGCTCCTTGTGACGTGCGGAAGGGGAGATGGCACAGGGCGACGGGGCGTCGGACCGAGTGACAGGAGGGCTGAGACGTTCAGCCTGTGAGGGACTACGGGACCTAGTGCTGTGCTGCGGGCGCGTCCACGCCCGTGGGGGTGCCGCCGGTCGTGCCGCCGGACGTGTCGCCGGATGCGTCACCCGACTTGCCGGCGGACATCGAGCTGCGTGTGGCGGCGGCGCCGGCGCGCAGTCGACGGCGTGCCGACAGACCCGCGAGGCCGACCGCGATCAGCAGCGTGCCGCCGTTGAACAGCGGCGTGACCCAGAAGTCGGCGCCGGCCAGGGTGATGCCGGACAGGCCGACGGCGAGAACGGTGACGGCGACGATGGTGCCCAGGGCGTTGGCACGGCCGGGCTTGATGGCGGTCGAGCCAAGCAGCGCTCCCACGAAGGCGGGCAGCAGGTAGTCCTGGCCGCCGCTGGGGTTGCCGATCTGCTGCTGCGCGGCGAGCAGGACGCCGGACAAGCCCGCGACGAAGCCGGAGCCGGCGAACGCGTAGATGCTGTAGCGGCGGGTCGGGATGCCGACGAGGTCGGCGGCCCGAGCGTTGGAGCCGATGACGTACAGGTAGCGGCCGAGCGGCAGGCGTTCGAGGACCAGCCACAGGACGAACGCGAGCACGAGTACGTAGAAGGCGGGCACCGGCAGACCGAGGAAGCTCGAGGTGTAGAGGTCGGTGAACCAGGCGGGCAGGCCGGCCGGACCCGGGACGATACGCGCTCCGTCGGTGATCCAGAGGGTGAGGGCGTACAGCACGCTGCCCGTGCCGAGGGTGGCGATGAACGAGTCGATCTTCGCGAGTTCGACGAGCAGGCCGTTGAGGACGCCGACGAGGGTGCCTCCGGCGATCGTCACCAGGCAGGCGAGCGGCCAGGGCCAGCCGTTGTGCACGATGAGCTGCATCGTCAGGACATGCCACAGGCCGAGCCCGTACCCGATCGACAGGTCGAACTTGCCGGTGACGATGGGGATCATCGCGCCGAGCGCGAGCATCGCGGGAATGGCGTTGGTGGACAGCAGTGACGTGAGGTTGTCCGACGTGGAGAAGGAGTCGGGCATCGCCACGGTGAAGATCAGGAAGAGCAGGGCGGTGAGAACCAGCAGCCCGTACGTGCCGATCAGCTGTCCGCGCAGTCGGCTGGCGCCGGTTTTCGCGCCGTCGCCGGACGTCGTGCGGGTGGTACCCGGGGAGGGTTTGGTCTCGGTGGCCATCAGTCGTTTGCCGTTCCGGTCAGCGCCGGCATCGCCGACGCGGCATGGGTGAGTTCTGTGACGGTCAGCGAGGCGCCGGTGAGCTCCGCGGTCACGGCTCCCCTGGCGAAGACCAGGGCGCGGTGGCACACGTCGGCGACCTCTTCGAAGTCGGTGGAGATGAGCAGGACGGCGAGTCCCTCGGCGAGGGCCGCGTCGAGCAGGCGGTAGATCTCGGCCTTGGCTCCGACGTCCACCCCCGCGGTGGGCTCCTCGAGGATCACCACGCGACGGCTCATGCGCAGCCAGCGACCGATCATGATCTTCTGCTGGTTGCCCCCTGACAGGGTGGCGATCGGGGCTTCGGAGCCGGCGGTGCGGACGCCGAACCGCTTGACGAGCACCTCCGCCTCGGCACGCTCCCGCCGCGGGCTGATCCAGCTCCACGGCGAGCGGCCGTCGGCGCGGGGGTTGGCCATGAAGTTCTCACGGACGCTCAGTTCGAGCGCGCAGCCCTCCTCCTGACGGTTGCTGGTGACGAAGGCGACACCCGCGTCGACGGCCTCGGCGACCGAACCGGGGCGGTAGGACTGACCGTCCAGCAGCGCCTGGCCGTCCAGGAGGGGCTTGGCACCGGCGAGAGCACGGCCCACGTCCATGTGCCCGGCACCGGTGAGGCCGACCATGCCGAGGACCTCCCCGGCACGCAGCTCGAGGTCGACGGGTCCGGCGCCTTCGGTCGTCACGCCACTGAGGCGGAGCACGGCGGGGCCGTGGTCCTGGGCCCGCTCGGGGCGGTGGCTTTCGTGCTCGCCGCCGACGATGTCGTGCACGACCTGGTCGGTGCTGTGCTCGGCGAGGCGGCCGGAGCTGATGAGCCGACCGTCCCGGAGCACGGCGAACCTGTCGGAGATCTGGAAGACCTCGTCGAGGCGGTGGCTCACATAGACGATGCCGTGCCCGCGGTCGCGCAGGGTGTACAGCACCTCGAAGAGCCGCTCGCTGTCAGCGGCGGGAAGGCTGGCCGTGGGCTCGTCGAGCACGATCACACGGGCCTGGGTGGACAAAGCGCGGGCGATGGCCACGAGGGAGCGCTCGGCACGGGTGAGTTCGGTCACCGGCGCGTCGGGGTCGAGATGACCGGCCACGATGTCCAGGGCCTCGATGGCCCGCTTGCGGACCTGCCGCCAGGAGACGAGCCCGCCGCTGCGCGGGTAGCCGGTGCCGAGGGCTATGTTCTCGGCGACCGTCATCCATTCGACCAGGCCGAGGTCCTGGTGGATGAAGGACAGCTCGGCACTGGCGGCTTCGGTGCCGAGCGGATGGCCGGCCACGGTGACATGACCTTCGTCCGCACGGTAGACACCGGCGAGAATTTTGATAATGGTGGATTTGCCCGCCCCGTTGTGGCCCAGCAGGGCCAGGATGCTGCCCGGGTGGATGTCGATGTCGACATCGTCGAGGGCGAGGGTGCCGCCGAACCGCTTGCGCAGTCCGCGGATGGACACCAGAGGCGCGGTGTCGTCTTCGGAAGCGTCATACACGGACTTCTCCGAGGGATCTGCCAGCCGAAGGTCACTCCGTCGGCTCGACCAGAATCCTGTACACCGAGCAGCTAGTTGGTCAAGAGTTCAGACCCAATTTATTGCCCCAGAGTTACGGCGGCCGTACGGAGATCTCACCGTACGGCCGCCGTGGTTGCGATGCCGGGATGTGTTTTCACCTCGTGCCGGTG
>CBFHCJ010000617.1:0-4356 GCA_965654005.1 uncultured Streptomyces sp.
CGAGGATCTTCTGCTTGCCCGTGTAGAACGGGTGGCACTCGGAGCAGACCTCGGCCCGGACGGTGCCGGACTCGATCGTGCTGCGGGTGGTGAACGACGCGCCGCAGGTGCAGCTGACCTGCGTCTCGACGTACGCGGGGTGGATGTCGCGCTTCAAGGTGTCTCCTAGGTTTCGGGAGGGCGCCGGGTCGCAGCCGCGGGGTGCGGAAGCGTGAACCGGAGCCGACGTACCAGTCTGCCAGGACTGGCGCCTTCCCCCAAAACCGGGGGCACAGGTGAACTATTCCCGCGGGCGGCACAGGGCCCGCGCTGTCTCCGCCGTCCGTATCCGCGGGCCGTCGTGGGTCGGTCGCGCCCACGCTGCGCAGCCGCACATCGTCGCAGCCCGCGCCCCGGACGGGGCGCTCACCCCCCCCCCGGCCCGCCCCGGGGCCGTCCCCATCGTCGCAGCCCGCGCCCCTTACGGGGCGCTCACGACCCCCGCGGCCCGACCCGTGGCCGTCCCCTTCGTCGCGCTCGCCGGGATCGGCTCGTCGTTCTGCAGGGCGTCCCACACCAGTTGGGCCTTGGCCTTCGCGATGACGACGCGGTTGGGGTTCGCCGTGTCGTACTGGACCGGCATCGTCACCATGTTCATATGGGACGAGCTGATGCCCTTCAGCCCGTCGACGAAGGACGCCAGGTCCTTGACGGAGGCCAGGTCGGAGTCGGTGGTGACGGCCTTGGTCGCGGTGTCGGCGAGCTCGTACAGCTTGGCCGGGCTGGTCAGGACGCCGATGTGCCCGACCTGGTTGACCAGTGCCTTGATGAAGGCCTGCTGGAGCTGGATACGGCCGAGGTCGGAGCCGTCGCCGACGCCGTGCCGGGTGCGGACCAGGCCGAGCGCCTGCGCCCCGTCGAGCGTGTGGGTGCCGGCCGTCAGATCGAGGTGGCTGTTGTTGTCGTGGATGTCCTTGGTGGTGGTCACCTCGACGCCGCCGAGCTCGTCGATCAGCTTCTCGAAGCCGGAGAAGTCGACCTCGACGTAGTGGTCCATGCGGATGCCGGTGATCGACTCGACGGTCTTCACGGCACAGGCGGCGCCACCGGTGGAGTACGCCTCGTTGAACATGGAGCCGGGGGCGGCGGCGTGCGTGACGCCCTTGGTGTCGGTGCACGCGGGGCGGTCGACGAGGCTGTCGCGCGGGATGGAGACCACACTGGCCTGCTTGTGGCCCTTGTAGAGGTGCACGATCATCGCCGTGTCCGAGCGTCCGGTGCCGTCGTCGGTGCCGCCGGCCAGCTTCTTGTTGGCGCCGGAACGGGTGTCCGAGCCGAGGATCAGGATGTTCTCGGAGCCGTTGTCGACCTTCGCGGGCCGGTCGGTGCCGAGCGCCTGGTCGATGTCGACGCTCGTTATGTTGTCGTTGAGCTTGAAGTAGAGGTAGCCGGCCCCCGTGCCGCCGAGCACGAGGATCCCTCCGGCGGTCCAGGCCGTGATCAGGAGGGCCTTGCGTCGGGTGCCACGGGACCTGCGGCGGTGGCCCTTGCCCCAGTGGCTCGGGCCGCTCGTCGTGGCCTCGTCGGCTATGCCGGCGTCCGGCGTGCTCTCGGCGGGCATGTGCTCCTCAGTCCTGGACGGCTCCGCTTCTCCATCGTCGCTCCGTACGGTCAGACGGAGAAACCGGAGCCAGGGTTGCACAACGCTCCGTGCCCACCGCGTGGCACGGCGGACACGGAGCGTAGCGGGGCGAGCGCCGGCACACGGCGCTCACCTGCTGCTTCAGCCCCAGATGTCGTACTGGTCGAAACCGGTGCCGGCCGAGATTCTTGTGGCGAAGATCTCGCTGGAGGCCTTTCCGGTGCCGGGGTAGAGGTAGAGCGTGCCGCCCGGGGTGCGGGCCAGGAAGTCGGCCTTGCAGTCGCCGGTGACGTCGCCGACGGCGTCGAAGGCGTTGTAGCCGGTCCAGGCACTGCGGACCTTGATCCGGCCGGCGAACGCCCCGGACCCCGCCTTGCCGGTGCCCCGGTAGAGGTAGACGTCGCCGGTGCTCTTCTGGCGGGCGATCAGGTCCGCCCTGCCGTCGCCGGTGAAGTCGCCGTGGCCGCGCAGCGAGTCGTACTGGCCCCAGCCGGAGCCGACCTGGACGCGGCTGCCGAAGGTGCCGTTGCCCTTGCCCGGGTAGATCCACAGGTAGCCGGAGGAGTCGACCGAGAGCAGGTCGGGCAGGTAGTCGCCGGTGACGTCACCGGGCGCGACGATGAACTTGCGGGTGCCCCAGCCGCTGAAGATCTGGGTCTTCGCCCAGCTCTGGGTGGCCGGTACGTAGTGCAGCCAGAAGACCGCCCCGTCGCTGCTGCGGCGCAGCACGAAGTCCTGGAAGCCGTCCCGGTCGAGGTCCGTCTGCAGGATGACGTTGTAGCCCGAGAAGCTGCCCCAGGACACGCGGGCCGCGAAGGAGGTGCCGCTGGAGTCCTTCTCGTAGCCGGTGGACGTGGAGTGGTTGCGCACGAACAGGTCGGCCCGCTGGTCGAGGCTGAGGTTGGTGTCGTCGAGGCGCGGGTAGGCGGCGCCGACGTAGGTGCTGACCTTCGTGAAGACGGCGTAGGCGCCCTTCGCGACGCAGTTCGCGACACCCCAGGAGACCACGCCCACGATCCGGTTGTTCACGATCAGCGGGCCGCCGGAGTCACCGTTGCAGGTGGTGGTGGTGCCGCTGTCGCTGCCCGTGGCGGGGTTGCCGGCGCAGACCATGTGGCCCGCGACGAACACGGAGCCGGTGTAGGCGGTGGCGCAGGTGCTGTCGGACTGGATCGGCAGCGTAGCCGTCTTCAGCGTCTGCGAGATGTCCTGGCTGGTGGAGCTGGTACGGCCCCACCCGTAGACCGTGGCGCTGGTGCCCGCCTTGTACGAGGTCGTGTCGTCGGACGTCGTCATGCGGATCGGCGTGGCCCTGATCGGCGTCGGCAGGGTCAGCACAGCGATGTCGTTGTCGGCCGGCGGCTGGTTGCTCTGCGTCGCCGCGGTGTACGACGGGTGGTTCCACTGGCGCAGCACGCCGGTGGCGGTGCCGCCGTGCAGGTCGGTGCCGCCGGAGCTGTCGGTGGTGGGCAGTTGGTCGGTGCCGGTGACGATCGCGCCGTGGGCGTGCCAGCTGTAGCCCTTGACGCAGTGTGCGGCGGTGAGGATCTTCGTCGGCGCCACGACGGCGCCGCCGCAGAAGAAGCCGACGTCGTCGCCGGTGTCGCTGGTGCCCTTGTCGTCGTAGTACCACAGCTGGGCCATCCACGGCGCCGAGGTGATCGTCGTCGTGGTGCCACCGATGATCATCGGGCTGACGCTGGACGTGGTTCCGGACGGTGTGGACGACGAGGAGGGGGCCGGCGTGCTCGGACTGTCCGCCTTCGACCCCTTGGAGGCCTTCTTGAAGTCCTTGTCGGTGGCGAGCGCGCCCGCGACGCGTTGCTCGAGCTCGGTGAGGGGCGTCGAACTGGTGCTGGGCTTGACTGTCGGGGTCGCGGAGGTCGTCGCGGCACCCGCGGAGGAGATCAGGAGCGCTCCGGTGACCGCGGCGGCCAGGCCCGCGGCGGCGATCGGAACTGCGATGCGTATCCGGCGTCTGTGACGTCCACCGCCGGAGACGGATGTGGTCAAGGAAGTCCCCCCACTGAGGCAAGAGTTGGAAAAGGCGCTGGTGCACCTGTCCCTAACTGCGCCAAAAGGCCGCTTCCCGTCACTGGAGTGACGGGAAGCGGCCTTTGAGACGGCTGTGCCTCAGTCGCCGTTCGGCGTCGGCGTCGTCTTCTGGATCTGCATCAGGAACTCGACGTTCGACTTCGTCTGCTTCATCTTGTCGAGGAGCAGCTCGATCGCCTGCTGCTGGTCGAGCGCGTGCAGCACCCGGCGCAGCTTCCAGACGATGCCGAGCTCCTCGGCGCCGAGCAGGATCTCTTCCTTACGGGTGCCGGACGCGTCCACGTCCACCGCCGGGAAGATGCGCTTGTCGGCGAGCTTCCGGTCGAGCTTGAGCTCCATGTTGCCGGTGCCCTTGAACTCCTCGAAGATCACCTCGTCCATGCGCGAGCCGGTGTCGACCAGCGCGGTGGCGAGGATCGTCAGGGAGCCGCCGTCCTCGATGTTGCGCGCGGCACCGAAGAAGCGCTTCGGCGGGTACAGCGCGGTCGAGTCGACACCACCGGACAGGATGCGGCCGGAGGCGGGCGCCGCGAGGTTGTACGCGCGGCCCAGACGGGTGATGGAGTCCAGCAGGACCACCACGTCGTGCCCCAGCTCCACGAGGCGCTTGGCGCGCTCGATGGCCAGCTCGGCGACCGTGGTGTGGTCCTCGGCCGGGCGGTCGAAGGTCGAGGAGATGA
>CBFHCJ010000618.1:0-4345 GCA_965654005.1 uncultured Streptomyces sp.
CACCCGGGTCGGCTATGCCGACCCAGACCCCCGAGGCCAGCGTCTGTAGGGCGCGAAGCCGAGGGGCATTCCGTCACCCATCGGAACGTGACGCGAAGTGCTTGTTCCACCGGAGGGCGGTGTTCTTCTTCATGAAGGAGTCCTCTTCTCGATCATGCGTGTTCGGTGAGCGGTCGCCGCAGTGACCGCTCGGCTGTGGGATCACAACCGGGCCGTCGTCGGATGGGTACGGGTTAGCCGGTAAAGCGCAGCGGGGCCGTGGGCGGGGCTGTTCAGTGGATCGAAGCGACTGAGGGGTATGCCTTGAGGTCTCGTGTGAGTGCCGCAGCAGTGACGAGGTCCGCCGGGCGGCGGCTCGTGATCCCTACGTGAAGCACCACCTTCGGGGGCTCGTGTTGGGCGGTCGATACGTGGTAGCGCCTGCTTCGCACCTGGAAGTGGTAGCTGCCGAGGCAGATCACATCGCTGTCCTGCGGTAGCGGTGCTCCGAGGAGATCGAGCTCGAAGGTTACGTAGGTCGGGTCCTCCGGCTCCTGCTCGCCACGCAGCCGAACGACGACGCGGACAACGTCCATGGTGTGCTCCTGGTCACGGGTGCTGGTGGTACTCGGGGGCTGGGGCATGTCGGTCCCTTCGGATGCGGGGTGGGGGCCGCCGGGAGCGGGGCCGTCGTCGGATGGGTACGGGTATCAGACCCGCTCGGAAGCCCAGAGGTCGTTGAGGTCCTCGCGGATCTCTTCTTCCAGGGCGGCGAGGAGTGCTTGCTCGGCGTTGAAGTCCCCGGAGACGGCCTTGATGAGGTCGTCCTGGACCTGCTGCTTGCCTGCGAGCACCGAGGGCATCCGCTCGTCCTGTGTGCCCTTGGCGATGAGCCGGTGGATGGTCACCGGCTTCGTCTGGCCCGTGCGGAAGAGCCGACCGTTGGTCTGCAGGTAGTGCTCGAGCGAGAACGGCAGCGTGTACCAGATCATCGTCGAGCCGCCGTGCTGCAGGTTGAGGCCGTGCCCTGCGGCGGCAGGGTGGAGCAGCATCACCTGGATCTGCTTGGCATTCCACCGGCGGACCATGTCGCGCGAGCCGTCGAAGGCCTGCGCGTCGATGCCGGCCCTCCGGAGCCGCATGAGCAGCTGCTCCTTGTCGGACTTGAAGTGATAGGCGATGAGCACGGGCTCGCCGCCGCTGTTCCGCACCAGATACTCGGTCATCTCGATCTTCTTGTCGTGGATGACCTCGTACCGGCCCTTCGTGGCCGGGTCGTCAGGATCCGCGGTGTAGAGCGTGCCCGAGGCGAACTGCATCAGCTTGCTCGTCAGCACCGCCTGGTTCGCGGCAACGATCGATTCGACGCTCTGCGTCAGCTTCCCGTCGTCGTCGGTGTAGGTCTGCACAACGTCCAGGACCAGGTCGCGCTTGAAGTCCTTGTATGCCTGGAGCAGGTCCGGCGGGAGCGTGACATTGACGTCCTGGATGCTGAGCGCCGGGAGCTGCAGGCTCGTGTTCTGCGCGCTCATCACCAGGTGCGAGATGGCCTGATGGATCTCAGCCTCGGCGTTCGCCGTGGGGATCCACTTCGCCGGCGTCGTGGTGCCGGGCACCATCTTCGGCGTGAACCAACGGTTACGGTACGCGGTGATGTTCTGACCCAGCGTCTGGCCCTGGTCGAGCAGGTAGACCTGGCTCCACAAGTCGTGGAGACCGTTAGGGCTGGGCGTTCCCGTCAGCTCGATGAGCCGGGTCATGGCCGGGCGCACCGTCGCCAGGGCAAGGAAGCGCTGCGAGTCGTGCGACTTGAAACCCTGGGACTCATCGATGATGACCGTCTGGAAGGGCCAGATGATGGTGTTCTGGCCGTTGATGTTCTGGACCGGCAGCTGGTCGACCAGACCGAAGCGGCACTGAGCGCAGCCTGCTCCGGAACAGGTTCGGCAGTCATAGGCTTCCCATGCCACCAGGGCCGATTTGAGCAACTCCTGAATCCAGGCACGGATATTGGCCTTGGCGGGGACCCGGTTGTTGGCGTTGCCGGCGACCAGAGCGCGGTACTCGGTGATGGCCTCGTCTCGGTTCAGTGGCCCCCGGGCCTGGAGCAGACCCAGGATCGCCGTCGCCTCCGGCGAGACGGTCGGGGCAGGCACTGCGCCCGGCACCGGCGTGATCAACTTCGTCTCCTGGGACGGCTGAGTCAGCAGCTCCTGGTTGATGAAGTACATCGTCGGCGGATCGGTGGCGACCTCCTGGAAGCGCTTCAGGCGCTTGGTCTTGGAGAGCTTCCTGTCGTTCTCGTCGACGATGAGCGACTTCGTCCGGATGGGGAAGCCCCACTTCTCGATCTCGTCGATCCAGGTGGAGCGGGCGATCGCCACGGGAGCTATAACGAGGATGTGACCCATCGGGCGGACCGTCTGCAGGACACTGAGGGTCGTGAGCGTCTTGCCGGCCCCGACGCCGAGCCACGCGCCGGCGAAGGGGTGGTCAACGAGGAAGTCGTGGATCTGCTGCTGATGCGGCATCAGCGAGATCGGAGACGGAGCAGTAGCCGCGGTCATGTCGCTGGTCATCCCTTCTCTTCGAGTGAGTGTTCATTCGCTTTCTGCGGAGCCTCGGGAGTGATGCCGGAGTTCGTTCTGGTTGCGGGAACCGACGCGGCACAATCGAGGTGGACTCGCCGACGCGAGCCCAGAGCAACCGCAGTGCTGAAGGATCGCTGGCAGACCTCGTATCTGAACTCCTGTGCCCGGGGCGTGTATTCGGCTTCGGTCTCGGCTTCAGCCGCGCGTATGACCTCGAATAGCGGCTGACCGGACTCGTCGAAGGTCATCTTCAGCGGCGTATCCGCGGGAAGGCTGCCTTCTTGGGCGTCGAACCAGGCGGTGAAAGCTGTGCTGTGCTGGATGAACGCCTGGGCCACCGTGATCTCTTGGGCCGGTCTGGGTTCCTGAGTGGAGTCCGACGATGGAACTTCAGCATGGTGCTCGGCCATGAGCCGGCGCATGTCGGCCCTGGCTCGCCCAGACGGCCCCGGAGGGTGCTCAGCACCCCGGGGTCTCCGTCATCCGTCGGCCAGCAGTTCATCCAGCAGGCGGAGGCTCTGTGCGTCCAGTCGGTTCCGCAGACGGCGTTCAGCCTGGAGCGGCGCCACCTTCTGAACGGACTCCCGGATCTTTCCGCTGTACCTCACGACGCGCCCCCGATGCCGTAACGCTCCAGCGCCGCGTCCACGCCTCGCCGGAACGACTCCAGGTTCAACCGAATGTCCGCCGGGACGGGCACGCCCCGGTAGTGCGGCTGCGGAACATCCCGGCTGCCGAACCCAGGGCCCCACTCCCCGGCCGGAGGGCGCTCGCCGTAGGGGTACGCCATCGGCAGCGGGCCGTCGTTGTGCGTGCCCCACATCTTGGCCGTGTGCATGGTCGGGGTGAGGGTGCCGGTCAGGCCCCGGCAGCGGTTGCAGGGGTAGTTGACGTACCGGACGTCCGTGTTCGCCCGCTGTCCGTCGCAGGCGGAGCAGTTCCACGTGCCGCACCGGCGGCACGCGTAGCGAGGCTCGCTCACGACGCACCTATGTATCTGTGGGTCATGGTGCTGCTCTCTGTTGGTTGGATGAGATCCTGAGGAGGTGCCCGATGAAGACGTCGATGCTCGGCTTGTCGTCGACGACGTGAACCTCGGCCCCGTGGCGGCGCAGCTTGGCGTGCGTGAGTTGTTGCAGCTTCCGCAGCTGGCCGCCGGGGCGCTTGACCTCGACGAACACGGTGCCGCCGGGGGCGACGACGATCCGGTCGGGCACTCCCCCGCGTGCCGGCGAGACGAATTTCAGGCACAGGAAGCCGTGCGCCCGGCACTGGCTGAGGAGGTAGTCCTCGATGGTGCTCTCGCGCGTGCGAGCCATCAGGGCTGTGTGTTCTCGTCCGAAGAGGCCGTCGGCGCACCGTACTTCAGCTCACCGGGCTCGACGAGCCGGAAGCCCGTGGAGTGCCTGCACATTCGGGAGACACTGAGGGTGGAGTGCTTCGTGCCGTAGTGATCCCGGACTTGGGCCTCCCCGTGCGCAACGGACTCGATGACGACGCGGCGCTTGTACTGCCGAGTGTCGAGGTCCTCCCAGATCTGCCCCCGGCGGACCAGGATGCCCTCGCGGGTCGTGTTCTTCTCCTGCTGGGCCTGTGCGTCGTCGTCCTGGGCGGAGGTGTCGGTCGGTTCGGTCGCGGCACTCACAACTCGTCGCCCCCCTCAACGGTGCGGACGGGAAGTGTGGTCTGGAACATGACGTCTCTCGCTTCTCTTGCCATGGCGAGCCAGACTCGCCTTCATCTCAAATTCGACTCGGGCACCGAGCAGCGTCGTG
>CBFHCJ010000619.1:0-4330 GCA_965654005.1 uncultured Streptomyces sp.
GACGGTCTGCCCGATGAGCCGCGCCCGGCGTCTGTCAGGAGGCCGCGCTCAGTGTCTGGTACAACTGCTCGGTGAGCGGCCGGATGGCGGCCATACGCCGGGCCGCCACCGGATCGGGGATCACGGTCCGGTGGGCGCGTGTCTTTGCCGGGGCCGGGGCGGAGGTGAGCGCCGGCAGGCCGCCGAGCGCGCGTAGCCCGAGCAGCGCGGCGCCGTGGCCGGACCCCGCGGCGTCGTCGGTGATCTCCAGCGGCATGTCGAGGGCGGCTGCCATGACCTCCGCCCAGAGTGGGGAGCGCAGGGCGCCGCCAGTGGCCCGTATCGTCGAGACGGGTGCGCCGGCGGCCGACATGGAGTCGCGGACCAGGGCCAGTTGCTGCCCGACCCCCTCGATCATCGCCCTGGTCATATGAGCCCGGCCGGGCCCGCGGCGCAGCCCGATCTGGGCGCCGCGGGCGTCCGGGTCCCACCACGGTGCGCGTTCGCCGAGCAGATGGGGGAGTGCGATCAGGCCCTCGGCGCCCGGCTCGACCTCGGTCGCCTCCTTGAGGAGGTCGGCGACGTCGATCCCGCCGAAGGAATCGGCGGCCCACTGGGCGACGACCCCGGCGTTGCTGACCGCGCCACCGAGCACCCACAGTCCGTCGGCCAGGTAGTAGCAGAACACCCGGCACTGCTCGTCCACACCCGGCCGGTCGCGTACGACCCGGAGAGCGCCGCTGGTTCCGAGGGACAGCGCGGCGGTCGCTGGGGCGGTGGCGCCGACGGCGAGATTCGCCAGCGGTCCGTCCCCCGCGCCCGCGACCACGGGCAGGCCCGAGGGAAGTCCGAACGCGGCGGCCGGTTCGGGGCGCAGGGCGAAGACGGCCGTGGGCGGTACGAGTTCGGGCAGCTGCCCGGCGGACACTCCGGCGACCTCCAGCGCGGACGGATGCCATGCCGCCGTGTGCATGTTCATCAGCCCGGTGCCGGAGGCACAGGAGAGGTCCGTCACCAGACGGCCGGTCAGCCTCGACAGGACGTAGTCCTTCAGACCGCACCAGACGGACGCGCGCCGGGCGAGTCCCGGCTCATGGGCGCCGAACCAGGCGAGCTTGGCCAACGGAGCCATCGGGTGCACGGGAGTGCCGGTCGCCCGGTGCAGCTCCTTGCCGCCTGCGCCGTCCGCGCGCAGTTGCCGCGCGATGTCGGCGGAGCGGGTGTCGGCCCAGCTCAGGGCCGGAGTCAGCGGGGCACCCGAGGCGTCGAGCGCGAGCAGTGTGTGCAGCGCGGCGCTGAACGAGAGGCCGCTCACCACGCGTCCCTGGCGTGCGCACGCCGCGGCGCTCTCGCGCACCGCCTCGATCACCGCGGTCAGTACGGCTTCGGGCTCGTGCACCGCTGTGCCGTCCGCCGCGGTCCGCAGCGGCGTGGCGCGCTCGACCGTCGACACGGGCCGCAGGGCTCCGTCCACCGCAACCACCTTGGTCGCGGTGGTGCCCAGATCGATGCCGAGCACCACCTCACCCGCGTGCGTCATGTCTGTCTCCGTTCCCCTTCCGGTTTTCGTGCCGGCGGTTCGTGTGGATGCCCGCCCCGCGCGTCTGGATGCCCGCCCCGCGCGTCTGGATGCCCGCCCCGCGTCCCGGCAGCGGGGACGACACAGGGCGTGGGGCGGGCGGCTCTTGAAGGACGTGGTGACGCCATGCATCTGAGAACGCTTGGACCGTAACAGTATGCGGAGCGCAAGCCAATATGTTGAACATCTCTGTCTTCAGGCGCCCCTTCTGCTTGTCAGTCGTAGACATTGGGGACAGTATTCTGTTTTGCGTACAGCATTTGGTTCAGGAGGCTTTGGTGGCAGGACACAGGGAAGTGGGGGTTGCCGGGCTCGGGGTCATGGGCTCGGCGATAGCCCGCCGACTCTTGCGGCGCGAGCGTGCGGTGAGGGTCTACGACATCCGACCGGACGTGATGGCGGATCTCGCTCGCGAAGGGGCGACCACCGCCGCTTCGGCCGCTCAACTGGCCGCCGCCCGCACGGTGATCCTGTCCCTCAACACCGCCGAGATCGTCGAACGAGTGGTCTTCGGCCCGGACGGCGTCCTCAGCGCGGCACCGGACGACGTGCTCGTCATCGACATGTCCAGCATCGATCCCGGCCGCACCCGCGACTTCGCCGAGCGCGCCTCGAAGCTGGGCGCCGGCTGGGTCGACGCGCCGCTTTCGGGTGGGGTTCCGGGCGCCGAGCGCGGCGAACTGACCCTGATGCTCGGAGGCGACGAGGAAGACGTGGAGCGGGCGCTGCCTGTTCTGGGTGCGCTGGCGACACGGCTGACCCACCTCGGGCCCGCCGGATCCGGACAGTTGGTGAAGTCCGTCAACCAGGTGCTGGTCGGCTGCGGGTTCGCCGCGCTCGCCGAGGCGGCCGCCCTGGTGCGCGCGGCGGGGCTTGATTCGCAGCAGGTGATCACGGCGCTGACCGGCGGCAGGGCCGACTCCACGCTGCTGCAGGAGTTCTTCGTGAAGTTCGCCGAGGCCGATCTCACGCCGACCGGACGAGTCAGCAACATGATCAAGGACCTTGAGGCCGCCCGCGAGTACGCGCGCTCCGTCGGCGTACCGCTGCCGATCACCACCACCGTCTCGGAGCTGCATCGCTGGCTGGCCGCAGCGGGCCACGGTGACGCGGACAACGCGGCGTTGATGCACTACTACGGCGCTGCGGAGGTGCGGCCGTGACGCATTCCGACGGGGCGGCTCCACGAGGCCGCGCGTTGTTCGCCCTGTCCGGCCGTCGGGCCCTGGTCACCGGCTCCAGCAAGGGCATCGGCCTGGCCCTGGCCACAGGACTGGCCGAAGCCGGGGCCGAGGTCGTGCTCAACGGACGTGATGCCGAGGCGCTGGAGCAGGCCCGCGCCGAGCTTGCGCGGCACACCGGCAGCACAGTGCACGCCGTGCCGTTCGACGTCACCGACGAGATCGCCGTACAGGCGGCGGTACAGGGGATCGAGGAGCGGGTCGGTCCCTTGGACATCCTCGTCAACAACACCGGCGTGCAACATCGCGAGCCGCTGCTGGAGGTGTCCGCGGACAACTTCGAGCGCGTCGTGCACACCAACCTCACCAGATGTGCTGGTGGTGCCCGCGGAACGGGTGCTGCCGCTGCCCGAGGGGTTGGACCCGCGGCTGGCCGCACTCGCCGAACCGGCCTCCGTCGCCTGGCATGCCGTACGCCAGGCCGGTGACGTGAAGGGGAAGAACGTTCTGGTCACGGGGGCAGGCCCGATCGGCTGCCTGGTGGTCGCGGCGCTACGGGCCGCGGGCGCCGGTGAGATCACGGTGACCGACGTCCACGAGGAACCACTGGCCGTCGCCAAGGCGGTGGGCGCCACGTCCGTCGTACGCGTCGGATCGGAACCGGACGGCCTGGACGGTCTCGCCGCCGACCTGGCCATCGAATCCTCGGGCAACCCGGCGGGACTGCGCACCTGTGCGTACGGGGTGGACAGGGGAGGTCTCGTGGTCGGCCTGGGTCTGCTGCCTCCCGGTGACACACCGGTCGCCGCCAACGCCGTCATCACACGGGAGCTGCGGCTGGTCGGCTCCTTCCGCTTCGACACCGAACTCGGCGAGGTGCTGCGGGCCTTGTCCGACGGCAGGCTGCCGGTCGAGCCGGTGGTCACCTCCGTACTGCCGGTGTCCTGCACCGACGAGGCCTTCCGGCTGGCGTCCGATCCGGCCCGTTCCTGCAAGGTGCTGCTCGACTTCGGCAATCCGGTCGGCGGCCGACACGCTTAGAGTCGACGCCATGGAACTGCGGCAGCTCAGATATTTCGTGACCGTCGTCGAGGAACTGCACTTCGGGCGGGCGGCCGAGCGGCTGCATATCGTGCAGTCCGCGGTCAGCCAGCAAATACAGCGCTTGGAACGGGAGTTGGGTGCCGAGCTGTTCGACCGCTCGCCACGGCGCGTACGGCTGACGGCGGCGGGGGAGCGGCTGCTGCCCGAGGCGCGGACGGTGCTGGCCGCCGCGGACCGGGCCCGCGCGGCGGTCGTACCTCCGGCGGGGCTGCGCCTGGGCACCAGCACCGGGCTCGGCGCACATCTGGACCGGGTCCTCGCAGCCTTCGCGCGGCGCCTGCCGGACGTGCCCGTCGAACTGGTCGCGTTCCCGGCGGCGCAGCGCCTCGCGCAGGTCGCGGACGGGCGGTTGGACGCGGCGTTCGTACGGGCCATGGAGCCGGTGCCGGGCGTACGGGTGGTGCCGCTGTGGTCCGACCCGCTGGTGGCCGCGCTGCCCGCCGGGCACCCGCTGGCCGCGCGGGCGGAGATCGCGCTCGACGAGCTG
>CBFHCJ010000620.1:0-4323 GCA_965654005.1 uncultured Streptomyces sp.
CCCCCCCGGGTCTCCCCCCCCCGGCGGGGGCCCCCCCACGGCGGCGGAGAAGAGCCCTCATCGGCCATTCCCCTCCAGAGCCGCGCCCGCGCTTCCCTCCACGCGCCAGCCGGGGTTGACGCCCGGGAGAAACAGCGGCACCTGTGCCCGTACCGTCGCCTTCATCACCGAGCCGTCCGGTGCGCAGCTGATCTGCGCGCCGCTCCACGCGCCCGGCAGGTGCTTGTCCCCCGCCGACCGGCATGCCCCCGCCACATCGCCCTGTACCGCGTAAGCCGCCGTCGCCGCCCGTGCCGCCTCGTCCGCGGCGTTGCCCGCCAGCGAGTACGTGTAGCCGTACAGCACGCACTCCCACAGGAGCGCCATCACGACCAGGACCAGCGGGAACATCCCGGCGAACTCAAGGGTCACCGAGCCCCGGTCGCCGCCCTTGCGCCACAGGCTCAGCGCTCCCCGGTCCGACGACGCCTTCCGCCGCCGCCCGCCGCCGCTTTCCTGTACCGTCACCAGGCCCAGCTCCCCCGCCAGCGACCACAGCGCCTGCTTCACCGTGGAGCGAGCGTCGAGGTCCTGGAGGCGCCCGGCGTCCACGGCCGCCTGGAGTTCTTTGAAGGCGGCCGGGACCGCGGCGCGGGCGACCTTCGTGCCGGTGATGCGTTCGACGAGGGCCGGCTGGATCTCCGTACCGCGCGAGTGGCGGTTGACGACCGTCAGCGTCTCCTCCGCCTTGCGGATCTGAAGCCGGTCCCACAGGCGGACCATGCGCTTGGCGGCGCGCACGGCGACCACGTCCGGGGTCACCAGCAGCAGCGCGTGGTCGGCGACCTCGACGGCCGCGGCGGTCGCGGACGTCATCTGGGAGCCGCAGTCGACGACCACCACGTCGTGGCGGGAGCGCAGTGCGCCGAGGACCTGGCGGGCCACCCGGTCCGTGACCTCCTCGCCGCGTTCCCCCTCGCCGGGGGCGAGGAGGAGTCCGATGCCGCTGTCGTGCGTGTAGACGGCGTCCTGAAGGACGCGCGGATTGATGTCGGTGATGCCCGCGAGGTCGGCGATCGAGCGCCGGAACTGCACGTCCAGGTACGAGGCGACGTCCCCGGACTGCAGGTCGAGGTCGACCAGGGCGACCGTACGGCCCGAGGTCCGGGCGGCGAGCGCGAGCTGGACGGCCGTGACCGTCACGCCCACGCCGCCCTTCGCACCGGTCACCGTGACCACGGTGCCGCCGCCTCCGGCGTACAGCTCGGGGGTGCCGCTGCTCAGATGGCGCCGCATGCCGGCCGACCAGGCGGCGGCGGCCTGGACGCGTTCGGCGAGGGCGTCGTAGCCGAGGGGCAGGGTGACGATGCCGCGGGCGCCGGAGTCCATCGCGGCGGTGAGTACGCCCGTGCTGGTGTCGGCGGTGATCAGGACGACACCGACCGCCGGGAACCGCATCACGAGGTCGCGGATCAGGTCGAGCGCGGGCACCGGCCCGATCCGCTCGTGCACGAGCACGACCTCCGGCAGTTCGTCGAGCGACTCGCCGGCCAGGCGCGCCAGGGTGTCGAGCAGGGTCGTGGAGTCGGTGACCGGTGGCGCGGGCTCGGCGTCGGCAAGCTGGCTGAGCAGGGTGGTGAGGGCACGGGCGGCGTCGAGGTCCCCGACGGCGGGGAGGATGCGGATGGTCATCGGCGAAACCCCGCACAGGCGGAAACCGTGGGGACAGGCCCGCTGTGGGCCGGAACGGACCTCATGCGCGGCCTCCTAGTCGTCCTGGTCGAGCGTGTACGTGCGGTCGCCCGGCGCGACCGTGGTCTCGGAGCCGCCCGCCACGAGGGCGAGCCGGACGTGCTCGGCGAACGACTCGGCGTACGCGACCCGTTGGGCGTCCGCCGTGTCGAGCGCGAAGGTGATGGGGACGGCCTCGGTGGCGTCGCGCCGGCGGTCGTCGCCGGACTGGCTGGGGTCCAGCGCGGTGAGCTTGCCGACATCGAGGACGCGAGCGTTGGTCACGATGACCTTGGACTCGTCCTTGCTCTTCTCGTTCGGGGCCTTGAAGGTGGCGTAGATGTTGACGCGCGAACCCGGGTCGATCTTTCCGGCGACACCGGTCGACGCGTCGATCATGATCGCGATCTCCTGTTGCCCCGGCTGGAGTTCGGGCCGGTCGACGATCATGTCGGACTGGAGCAGGGACCCTTTGGACAGCTTGGTCACGGCGATCTTGCCGCGGATCCGGGAGAGATCGGTGACGGCGGTGGCGGACAGCCACCGCTTGGGCATGGAGATCTTCTGGAACTGGTCTGCCGTGAGCTCCTTGTAGGGCGCGATGTCGCTCTTGAGCCGGTACGCCGTGACCTCCGGGCCGACCTTCGTGTTCACGTCGCGGATCACCGACAGCACTCCGGCGAAGGCGCCGACGGCGCACAGGGCCGAGAGGACCAGCAGGATGACGCCGCGGCGCTGGCGTGAGTTCATGACGCGGACAACCTCGATCGGAGCGGGGGACGGCGGGGCGAGCGATCGTTCGTGCGGTCGTGCGGTGGTCGTGCGGTGGTCGTGCGGTCGTGCGGTGGAGCTGTACGTAGCGGTTCACGTGCCGTCTCGTGGCAGTGCGCGGACGGCGGCGGACGGCCGCTGGTCGGAGGGTGGCGTCAGGGATGCGGCACAGAACCCGCAACGGTCGCCGATGAGTTCGAGCCCGCACCAGCGGCACACTTCACGCCGTACGGACGAGACGAGCTGATAGAGCACGGGCACGTCGTGCAGACCGGCCGCGAACTCGACGATCCGGTTCGTCCCCCACCAGCGCGCGGACTCCTCCGGCAGGGGTACGGTCGCGACGCCCTGGACACGCCAGTTGGGCGCGAGCGAGGCGGTGACCCAGTCCGAGGGCGGCTGCCCGGAGGCGGCGACGAGCATCCGGGTGCCGAACTCGGGGCCCGGTAACTCCTCCTGCCCCACCCGTACGAGCTGCGGGCGCGGATTGGCGAGTACGGCGAACTGGGCTCCCGGGACCCACGACTTGGCGTGGGAGGTCAGCGAGACGGGGACATGGTCGAGCCCCGCGACCGAGCCGAGGAGGGCGCCGGCGTAGATGTAGTGGGCGAGCAGACGCGCGGAGGACGCGAGCACCCCCGGGCTGAAGTCGCAGACGGACAGCTGCCGTAACTGCTGGGCGAGCAGGGCGAGCCCGAGCGGGGGCAGGTCGATGCCGAGCAGCGCGACGCGGTCGCTCTCCAGGACGGAGCGGACGGTACGCAGCCGCTGCACGGCCGGGTCGTCGCCGGAGCCGGAGTGCAGGGCGATGACGTACCCGTGCCGCTCGATGAGCGCGTGCATGGCGCCCAGCGACTGTTCGAGCGTGGGCTGGGGCTGGACGGCGGCGGGCGGAGTCTGCCGGTCGAGCGGTGGGAGCACCAGGTCGGGACTGGTGACGGCTATCGCGGTCGGCACGGCTGCACACCACCCCGTTCACTGCGGCGAGGTGGTGAACCTCCGCCCCAGATGTCCCCTGTGACGTCCGTTTGCATCGTCCTGCAACAGCACCATATCCACGGCATGCCCCGCTCAACACCGAATCCGGAAGATCGTCCCACCGAAGGTGCGGGCCTGATCCACACAGAGTAGGCGCATATGCACCAACCCGACGCGAAAGCCTCCCTCGGCTCACCCGTCAGAGGCGTGCAATCCGCCGATCCAGAGTCCGAGTCAGCCCATCGGGCGGTAGTGCCCCAGCACCGCCGCCAGTTGGGCGAACCACTCCTGCACAAGCTCCCGGCGCTTGGCCGCCACCACGCATTCGTACACCCTGCCGTCGACGTGCACCACCGCCACGTCCAGCCTCTTGCCGTCGGGGCCCGGGCGGTAGTGGACGCTTCGGACGACCTGCCAGGCGAAGTCCGCCGTCAGGTCGCGCATCTCGAAGGAGACGCCCGACGCGTCCACCACCACCGAGTTGTGGCGGTCGGCTGCCAGGAAATCCGGACCGGGGGGCGCCTGGGGTATCCGTGGTGCCTGGGTCGGATACGACGGATACGGCCCGTACGCGGGTGGCGGCGGGCCGAAACCCGGCGGGCCCGCCGGTGGCGGCTGGTGGCCGTAGCCGGGCTGGTGATACGCGGGCTGACCGTACCCGGGCGGGCCGTATCCCGGCTGCTGCATCGTCCTTGTCCCCCTCGCGTCCGGTCTCCCTCGAACCGCGACCAGTATCCCGGACCGGGATTCGGTTGAAACATTTCCGGGGGTCCACCGCATCAATGAAGTGAGGCCGGTACAGGCGGTACAGAAGCGGTACCGGGCACAGGAATCGGGGGGACACGCATGAGACAACGGCGCAGC
>CBFHCJ010000621.1:0-4317 GCA_965654005.1 uncultured Streptomyces sp.
GCGGAACGCCGTAGCGGTCCGCCTGACGCCACACCGTCTCGGACTGGGGCTCGACACCGGCGACGCCGTCGAACACCGTCACGGCACCGTCGAGCACGCGCAGGGAACGCTCCACCTCGACGGTGAAGTCGACGTGGCCCGGCGTGTCGATGATGTTGATCGTGTGGTCGACGTCCTCCAGCGGCCAGTGACAGGTGGTGGCAGCAGAGGTGATCGTGATGCCACGCTCCTGCTCCTGCTCCATCCAGTCCATGGTGGCAGCGCCGTCGTGGACCTCACCGATCTTGTAAGACACACCGGTGTAGAACAGGATCCGCTCGGTGGTGGTCGTCTTGCCCGCGTCGATGTGGGCCATGATCCCGATGTTGCGGACCTTGGCCAGGTCAAGTGAAGTGGTAGCCATAAGGCTTCAGTCTTCTCTCGGTCTCGATGTGGGTAGCGACTACCAGCGGTAGTGCGCGAAGGCCTTGTTGGACTCGGCCATCTTGTGCGTGTCCTCGCGCTTCTTGACGGCCGCACCGAGGCCGTTCGAAGCGTCGAGAAGCTCGTTGAGCAGACGCTCGGTCATGGTCTTCTCGCGACGGGCGCGGGAGTAACCGACCAGCCAGCGCAGCGCGAGCGTGTTGGCGCGACCGGGCTTGACCTCGATCGGAACCTGGTACGTCGCACCACCGACACGGCGGGACTTGACCTCAAGGGTCGGCTTGATGTTCTCCAGCGCGCGCTTCAGCGTGATGATCGGGTCGTTGCCCGTCTTCTCACGCAGACCCTCCATGGCGCCGTAGACGATGCGCTCGGCAGTGGAGCGCTTGCCGTTCAGCAGCACCTTGTTGATCAGGGAGGTCACCAGAGGAGAACCGTAAACCGGGTCGATGATGACCGGGCGCTTCGGGGCGGGGCCCTTACGAGGCATTCTTACTTCTCCTTCTTGGCGCCGTAACGGCTGCGAGCCTGCTTGCGGTTCTTGACACCCTGGGTGTCGAGCGAGCCGCGGATGATCTTGTAGCGAACACCCGGCAGGTCCTTCACACGGCCGCCGCGCACGAGCACGATGGAGTGCTCCTGCAGGTTGTGTCCCTCACCCGGAATGTAAGCGGTGACCTCGATCCCGCTGGTCAGACGCACACGCGCGACCTTACGCAGGGCCGAGTTCGGCTTCTTCGGGGTGGTCGTGAACACACGCGTGCAGACGCCACGACGCTGAGGGGAACCCTCGAGTGCGGGCGTCTTGTTCTTCTCGACCTTGTCCTGCCGGCCCTTGCGGACCAGCTGCTGGATCGTAGGCACTACTTCTCCGGTTTCTGTGTGCCGATAGGTACAGCTAACCTGGAACTTCGCCGACCCACGCGGTCGGGTGTGTCGAATCCCGCAGACTCCCGCCGCAAGGCAGAAGGAGGCGCGGATCACGGTGGCCACTTCTTCACTCCGGTGCGGTTTGAAGGCACGCACGAGGGTCAGGGCACACCCCAGGCACAAGGTCTGAGCGTACCCAGCGCAATCACTCCGGTCAAAGCAAAAGCAGCGCGACCGAAACGCCGGGGGTTGCGTGCGGATCGACCTGCGGTTTTACGAACGGGCGCACCCGTACCACAGGCGGCCTGCACGCGGACGGAAGACGGTACGGGCTCCCCCTCACCGGATTCGCCGGTGCGCGACGCTGATCCGATCTTGTGATGGTCGGTTCGAACGAGGGGGGAATCACAGGTCGGCGGCGCTTGGTGGTGGCCCTGCCGTTCCTGGCGGCGCTGATCTTGCCGAAACAGCCGCACGGCGGTGGCGTCCCGCCGTGCGGCTCTCCGAGATCCGCATCGCCGGCCTAGGCCGCCTCTACGTCGCCACCGGCGGCACCGCCGTACCGTCGACCTTCTCCGCCGACACCTCCACCGACTGGGCAAGCTGGAAGAACCTCGGCTTCACCTCCGGTGAGAGCGTCACCTTCAGCAAGAAGGACAAGCTGGAGCCGGTCGACGTGTGGCAGGCCGTCAGCCCGGTGCACTTCGTGTGCTCGGACCGCGGCCTGACCCTGAAGTTCTCGCTGATGCGGTTCAACGAGGACACGCTGCCGTTCTCAGGCCGATATGGCGACCAGCACGAGCAACCTCCCGGCGCAGCAGCAGCCGATCGACACCTACGCCCGCCTCGCCCACCTCCTGCACTCCCCCGCACCCGACCGCGAGGCACTGCTCGACCAGCTGTACCAGGAACTGCTCACCCGGGAATCACGGGCGTACGCGGCGGGCTGGACGGACGCGCTGACGGAGGCCCGCCGGACGCGTACGGGGCAGGCTTGGCCGGCGTCCCGCCGGACCCAGTACGCTCTAGATCATTTCTGCCGACCCGGGGGTGTTGTGAGCAGAGGAACAGGTACGCCCGTGAGACGGCGCAGACGCCTCGGCATGATCGGGCTGGCCGTCATCGCGCCGCTGGTGGGTCTGGCCGTGGCCCTCGGCGCATTGGGCGGGAACACCGAGCGGGTCACCGGGATGTGGGTCGGCGCCGAGATCGCCAAGGACGGCAGCGCCCGCGTCACCGAGGTGATCGACTACGACTTCGGTGACGGCCTCGAAACTCGACACGGCATCTACCGGGACATACCCGGCCTGTCCGATCTCGAATCGGAGGCCGAGGTCCACACCACCATGGACTCCGCCCCCATACCGTACGAACTCACCGTCACCGACGACTGGGACTCCGACACCAACCGTATCCGCGTGGGCGACCCCGACGACACGGTCACCGGCATCCACCGCTACCGCATCCAGTACACGCTGCCGAAGGTCGTCCGCGGCGGGAAGCTCGCCTGGGACGCGGTCGGTACGGGCTGGAAGGTGGATCTCGACCACGTCGAGGTCCACGTGGTGGCGCCCTTCGGGCTCACCGGAACCCGCTGCGTGGAGGGAGCCACCGGTTCCCAGCAGAAGTGCGCCGCCGCGGAGCCCGGGCCGGGCCGTCTCGACGTCGCGATCGGCAAGCTCGGGCCGGGTGAGGGCGCCACACTGTACGCCGGCGCCGAGCGCCGGCTGGACGGCACGGCAACCCTGCCTACGGCGCCTTCCGGGGCGGCCGAGGGCACAACTCACGTCAGCTGGTGGGTGCCCGGACTCCTGGGCGCGGCCGTCGTCCTGTGCACGGGACTCGCGGTCGCGCGGCTGCTGCGCTTCGCCGGGCGCGAACGGGTCGCGGCGGACGGTGGGGAGATGCGTGTGGACGCCGAGAGGCTCGCGGCCTCGCTCACGCCCGCCTCCAGCCCTCCGGAAGAACTGACTCCGGCACAGGGCGGCATCCTGTCCGCCGAGCGCGTCACGTCGGCGCACAAGGTGGCGTGGCTGATGAGCACCGCACTGGACGGCCACCTCACCATCGACGGCGACGGGTACCACCCCCCGACCCTGATCCGCCGCAGAGGTGCCCCATCCGTGCACAACGACCCGGCCGTCAGGCCCGTGCTGCGGGAGATCTTCAGCGGCCGCAACCGCCTGACCCTGGGCAGCTATGACTCGCAGTTCGCAGCAGCGTGGCGCACCCTCACCGAGAAGCTGACGGAATGGCAGGACACCAGCGGGTTGTGGGACCCGGCAGGCCGCCGCCGCTTCCGAGTCACGCGGTGGGCCGGTGCCGGCGCCGTGCTGCTGGGCCTCGTTTCCGCGGTCACCGGTGGTGTCCTCAGCGGCGGGACCGGCTCGGCGTGGCAGACGGTGCTGCCTGCCGGAGCGGCGGTCACGGGCGCCGGCCTGGCCATGGTGATCCGCGCCTGGGAGCTCCAGGTCCGCACCCCGCGGGGCACGGCCTTGTGGATGCGGGTCGAGTCGTTCCGTCGGTTCCTCGCCGAGTCCGGCCCGTACGGGATCGATACCCCGGACGGTACCGACGACGAGGAGGACGCACGGCTGGGCCGGTACACCGCGTGGGCGGTGGCCCTGGACAACATCGACCACTGGTCCCGGAGGGCCACCGAGTCCACGGCGACCCCCGCGTCCGAGCGCCCGACGCGCGCCTCGACACGCACCTCGCCGTACGGCCCGGCCATCGCCCGTGCCCTCGTCACATCCACGTCGACGTCGACGACACCGCCGTCGTCCAGCGGCTCCGACTCCGGGTCGAGCGGTGGCAGCAGCAGCGGCGGCGTCGGCGGCGGAACGGGAGGCGGTGGCGGCGGCTCCTGGTGACACCGATACCTTCCCTGCACGCCTGAACTGAGGAGTTCACATGCTCATCGCCATCATCGTCGTCGTGGTGCTCGTCGCCGTCGTGGGCTTCGTCGTCGTCGGCTTCAACAAGCTGCGCACCACCGACATCGAGGCCCAGGAGGCGCTCGGC
>CBFHCJ010000622.1:0-4311 GCA_965654005.1 uncultured Streptomyces sp.
CCGGCCGTCGGGTGCGAAGGCGACCACGCCCTCCCGGATGCCGTGCAGCATCGCCTCGCGGTCCTGCAACAGCCCGGCGATCTCCTCCAGCTCAAGACCGAACGTCGTCCGCTTCAGCCGCCGGGCCAGCAGATACGCGGCCGCCGAACCGAGCGCGGTGGAGATCGCGGCGTACAGGCCGAACGAAGGCAGCTCACGCCACAGTTCGCCGAGCACGTCCCGCTCCGGCAGGCCCGCCGACACCTCGCCGACCAGCCTGCCGGAGGGTCCGTACAGCGGGGCCTTGCCGTTGGCGGAGCGCCCGGTCGCGCCCTGGTCTGTGCCGACGTGCGGGCGGCCGTCCAGTACCACGATCGGATCGCCCACCGGCTCGCCGATCAGAGCCGGGATGGGGTGCGAGTGCCGGATGCCGTGCAGGTCGATCACGACCACGTACGAAGCCCCCGACGCCTGACGGATCCGTTCGGCGACCGTCTGCACCACGTCGCCGCCGCCCCCGTACTCCATGGCCTGCTGGATCTGCGGCTGCGCGGCTGTGGTCTGCGCGATGGCCAGCGCCCGCGCCTCGTAGGAGCGGTCGAGTTCGGCCCGCTGCGCGACGGCGAACAGGACGAAGCCGATCACGCCGGTGAGGGCGAGGATGACGAGTTGGTTGGCCAAAATCCGGGCGGAGAGCCTCCCCTTCCCGCTGCGGCCGATCCGGATACGGATGGGTATCACAGGTGCCTCTTCGCCCATGTCGTACGTGGTGCCGGACCCGGCCCGTGCGCCGTACCCGTGGTGGCGTGATTCTGCCCGACGGCCGAGACTCTGCCCACCCCCCGGACGGCTGAGCAGAACGCGCAAAACCCGGCGCAACGTGCAGAACGCCGATCCGCAGGCCCGGCCGGGTGCCTTCGGAGGCGTCCGGCCGGACCGTGAGCGCAATGAGCAGAACCAGGGGTAACGCAACTATCGCGGGATACCTCGGAAACAGCGACGTAACACCGGGTGGCCTTTTAGCGTCTGCCTTCCTCGACCTCCGAGGTTGGAAGGAGAAAGCCCCTCATGGCTTCGCGAAACGACGTCGCGACGAGCCCGATCGCCGGCGGAACCGACCGCGAGAACGCGCGCATCGAGATTTCCGGGCTCACCAAGCGATTCCTGACTCCTGCCGGTGAGGTGTTCACGGCGCTGCAAGGCGTTTCGTTCACCGTGGAGCCGGGCCAGTTCTGCGCGGTGGTCGGTCCCACCGGCTGTGGCAAGTCGACGACACTGGGCATGGTGTCAGGGCTCGACCGGCCGAGCGAGGGCTCGGTCAAGGTCGGCGGCCGTGAAGTGGACGGCATCACCGACGGCGTCAGCTTCATGTTCCAGGCCGACGCGCTGCTGCCCTGGAAGACTGTCCTCGGCAATGTGCTGATGGGCCCGATATTCCGCGGCGTCCCCAAGCAGCAGGCGCAGGCCTCGGCGCGCGACTGGCTGCGCCGGGTCGGCCTGTCCGGGTTCGAGGACCGCTACCCGCACCAGCTCTCCGGCGGCATGCGCAAGCGCGTGGCGATGGCCGCGGCGCTGATCAACGAACCCAAGATCCTGATCATGGACGAGCCGTTCGGCGCCCTGGACGTGCAGACCAAGGCGATCATGTCGACCGAACTGCTGGGTCTGTGGGAGCAGATCCGTCCGTCCGTCATCTTCATCACACACGACCTCGACGAGGCCGTGGCGCTCTCCGACCGTGTCGTCGTCATGACCTCCAGCCCCGGGTCGGTCAAGGCGGTCTTCGACATCGACCTGCCGCGCCCGCGCGGCTCGGTCCAGGAGATCCGCTTCCAGCCCCGCTTCATCGAACTCCAGCACCAGATCTGGGACACGCTGCGCGAGGAAGTGGAGCGCGCCTACGCACGCACCGCAGGGGGTAAGGCATGAGCACGACGTCCACCGTTACCGCCGCTCCGGTCACCGACGGCGGGCAAGCGTCGGCCGCGGCCGCCGCCAAACGCGCCGCCTGGCGCCGTATCACGCTGGTGTGGGCGGGCCGTGTCGGCCTCGCGGCCGTCGTCCTCGGCGGCTGGCAGGCCTTCACCACCTGGGGCATAGTCGACCCGTTCTTCTTCGGACAGCCGTCAGGAATCTGGAATCGTCTGATCGACCTCTTCCAGCACGGCACCGAGTTCGGCTCCTTCTACGGGAACATCTGGACCACCATCCAGGAGGCCCTGCTCGGCTTCGCCGTCGGATCCGTCACCGGAGTCGTCTTCGGCGTCGCACTCGGGCAGAGCCGCTTCCTCTCCGATGTGCTCGGTCCCTATATCAAGATGGTGAACGCGATCCCGCGTATCGTCCTCGGCTCGATCTTCATCGTCGCCTTCGGTATCGGCGTGACCCCGAAGATCCTGCTCGCCGCGGTGCTGGTGTTCTTCATCGTGTTCTTCAACGCCTTCCAGGGCGTCCGCGAGGTCGACCGGAACATCCTCGCCAACGCCAAGGTGCTCGGCGCCTCCCAGATGCAGATCATCCGGCACGTCATCGTGCCCTCCGCGCTGACCTGGATCATCGCCAGCCTGCACAGCGCGTTCGGCTTCGCCATCGTCGGCGCGCTCGTCGGCGAGGTGCTCGGCGCGCAGAAGGGCCTCGGTCTGGTCATCAAGACCGCGCAGAACAACTTCGACCCGAACGGTGTGTTCGCGACGATGCTCGTCATCGCGGTCATCGT
Organism: uncultured Streptomyces sp.; assembly: GCA_965654005.1. Taxonomy (GTDB): domain Bacteria; phylum Actinomycetota; class Actinomycetes; order Streptomycetales; family Streptomycetaceae; genus Streptomyces. Next base: position 2,696 of record CBFHCJ010000622.1, read on the forward strand.
GCTCGGCGCGGAGTGGCTGATCGGCAAGCTCGAACACCGGCTGCTCTCCTGGCGTCCGCCGTCCCCCTCCGAGGCGAATGTCCTCTGACCCTCTGAGGCGAATGCGTTCCGGTCCTCCGAGGCGAATGTCCTCCGGCCCTCCGAGGCGAACGTCCTCTCACCCCCACCACCCTCACCTCCTCCCCGTGTTTCGCGTCCCCGGACATCCCGAAAGGTTGTGCCACGCCATGCTCAAGAGAACCCTCACCGCGTCGCTCGTCACCGTGCTCGCCCTCGGCGCGGCCACCGCCTGTTCCAGCGGCTCCGGAAGCTCCGGCTCCGGCTCCGGCGGTTCCGGCGGCACCCCGGTCGTCAGGCTCATGGTCGGCGGCATCGACAAGCAGATCTACCTGCCGTACCAGTTGGCCCAGAACCTCGGCTTCTACAAGAAGTACGGCGTCAACGTCGTCCTGAGCACCGAGACCGACGGCGGTACCGGCGCCGAGGACGCCATGGCCTCGGGGCAGGTGGACATGGCCGGCGCGTGGTACAACCACACGATCGACTTCCAGGTGAAGGGGAAGGCGATCGAGGACGTCGTCCAGCTGTCCGGCGCGCCGGGTGAGCGGGAGATGTGCGCCACGAAGAGCGGCGTGCACTCGGCCTCGGACTTCAAGGGCAAGACGCTCGGCGTCACCGACCTGGGCTCGGGCACCGACACCCTCACCCAGTTCCTGGCCGCGAAGAAGAACGTCAAGACCAGCCAGTTCAGCCGGATCGGGGTCGGCGCGGGCGCCACCGCCGTCGCCGCGCTGCAGAACGGCAAGGCCGGCTGCGTCATGACGACGCAGCCGACGGTCGCCGCGATCCAGAAGAAGGGCATCGGCTACTCCGCGGTCGACCTGGCCACCGTCTCGGGCGCCACGGCCGCAACGGGCGGCGCCTGGCCTGCCGCGGGCGTCATCGCCCGTACCGACTGGGTGAACTCGCACAAGGACGCGGTGCAGAAGGTCGTCAACGCGCTCGTCGCCACCATGCACTGGATCAACACGCACAGCGCGGCCGACATCGCCGACAAGCTGCCGCAGTCGTTCGTGCAGAACCAGCTGGTGACCAAGGCCGACTACATCGCGGCCCTGAACCAGGACAAGGGGCAGTTCCTCCCGGACGGCATCATGCCGGCCGGAGGCCCGAAGAACGTCCTGGCCACCGAGGAGTTGGTCGGCCACGCGACCTCGTCGGTGAACCTCGGCACGACGTTCACCAATGACTTCGCCTTCAAGGCCAACAAGACCGAGGGCTTCAAGACCACCACGACCCCGGCGGGGTCGAACGGCTGAGTCCTTGGCGCTCACGGGGCCCCCAGGTGACTGCCGCCTGGGCGGCCCCGTGCCATGAGCGCCGGAGAACTACCGCGACCTCGGTCGCCGTCGGAGCCGGTTCCGCCTTCGTGGCGGCGATGCGGAACAAGCAGATCGACGCCGGCCCGACGATCAAGGGCCACACCATCGACCTGGCCACGACCTACACCAACTACTTCGTGAACAAGGCCGAGTGACGCCGTCACGGCACCCGCTCCCGGGGGCTGCCGGGAGGGGAACCCCCCACACGGCGCCCCCGTGAGAGGGGTGCAGGTA
>CBFHCJ010000623.1:0-4304 GCA_965654005.1 uncultured Streptomyces sp.
GAGCTGATCGCCACCTCGCGGAACTGGAACACCGTCGTCAAGCTGGAGGAGTTGACCGCTGCGCGAGGGTGACCTCGCGCAGGCCGAGGGAGGGTGCCGGCGAGAGGATCTCGCTCGGTACGGTGAGCCGCGGGTCCTGGCGGAGGTGGTGGATTCCTCAGGTGCCGGACGCGCGTCCGGACCTCTTCGAGCTGAAGCGGACCAGGACGCAAGGACTGGTTCTCTAGGCACCCACAGCGGCAGGCACCGGCGTCCGCGCCGCGTCGTACCGCTCCAGCAGCAGCCGCGCCACCTCCGGCGCCGGGCCCAGTACGTCGGCCAGTACGTCCGCCCCGGCCGCGCCCCGCGCGATGCGGTCCGGCAGGAAGCCGGGAGCCAGAACGTAAGGGGCGACCGCCACCCGCTCGCAGCCGAGGGACCGCAGTTCGCGCACCGCGTCCTCGGTGCGGGGCAGAGACGCGGAGGCGAACGCAGGTCGCACGGCGCACCAACCGGTGTGCCGCCACTCCCGCGCGACGTCAGCGATCACTGCGATCGCCTCCGGGTCCGTGGACCCCGCCGAGGCGAGCACGACCCCGGTCGAGGACTTGTCGGCGGGGGGCAGCCCAGCCTCGTGAAGACGCCGTTCGAGGGCGTGCAGCAGCAGCGGTGACGGACCCAGTACGTCCGCCTGCCGGATCCGCAGCTGCGGCGGCGCGTCCCGCAGGACCGCCGGGATGTCCGCCTTCGCATGGAACGCCCGGGTCAGCAGGAGCGGCAGGGCCACGACATCACGTACGCCCTCCGCCGCCAGAGACTCCAGTATTCGGTGCACGGACGGGACCTTGAAGTCCAGGAAGCCGGTCTCCACGCGCAGCCCGGGCCGCAGCGACCGTACCCGCCCCACGAGGGCGTGGACGGTCGCCGCGTGCCGCGGATCGCGGCTGCCGTGGGCGATGACCACGAGCACGGGGCGGACCGGCTTCTGGCGCATGGGAGATCAGCTCTTGACGAGGAGACCGCGGCTGCGCAGCACCCACCGCTCCAGCGGGCTGAAGATCAGCAGGTCGATGGCGATACCGACGAACAGGATCAGGATGACGGCCTCGAACACCATGGACATCGAACTGGCGTTGCGGCCGTTCTCCAGCAAAGCGCCCAGACCGATGCCCAGGTCGGGCGAGGAGGCGATGATCTCGGCGGCCATCAGTGAGCGCCAGGAGAACGCCCAGCCCTGCTTCAGACCCGCCAGGTAGCCGGGCAGCGCGGCCGGCATGACGATGTGCCAGGTGCCCTTCAGGCCCGTCGCCCCCATCGTGCGGCCCGCCCGCAGGAACAGCGGCGGCACCTGGTCGATGCCGGACACCAGACCGTTGGCGATGGACGGCACGGCGCCGAGCAGGATCACCGCGTACATCATCGAGTTGTTCAGGCCCAGCCAGATCACCGCGGGCGGCACCCACGCCACCGACGGGAGTGACTGGAGCCCGGACAGGATCGGGCCGATCGCCGCGCGCACGAACTTCACACGCGCCACCAGCAGGCCCAGCGGGGTGCCGATCGCCAGCGCGAACAGGAAGCCCAGCAGACCACGCGAGACGCTGGTCCAGATGTAGCCGAGCAGCGTGCCCTGCAGCCAGGCGTCCTTGAACTCGCCCCCCACGTCGGCGGGCGAGGGCAGCCTGGTCGGGTCGTCGACCACCTTGAAGGAGATCAGCGCCTGCCAGAGCAGCACGACGACCGCGAGCGCGACGATCGGCGGCAGGATCTTGTTGAAGAAGGTCTGCCGGAAAGGCGTACGGCCCGTGGCCGAGGACTCCAGAGCGTCCAGGCCCGCTTCCAGGCCGCCGAGTCCGGCGCTGTCCTTGACGGAGGCATCCACCGTCGTGTCGGTGGTCTCAGTGCTGGCCATGACGGCGGATCTCCCCACGCAGTACATCGGTGATCTCGAGGGACAGTTCGGCGACGGGCGCGTCCTCGATGCGGCGCGGCTGCGGAATGTCCACCGTCCACTCGCGCGCCACCCGGCCCGGACGGGAGGAGAGCAGCACGACGCGCTGCGCGAGGCGCACCGCCTCGCGCACGTTGTGCGTGACGAACAGGACGGACAGCCCCGTCTCCGCCCAGATACGGGTCAGCTCGTCGTGCAGCACATCGCGCGTGATCGCGTCGAGCGCCGCGAACGGCTCGTCCATCAGCAGCAGCTGGCTGTCCTGCGCCAGGGCCCGGGCCATGGCGACCCGCTGGCGCATACCGCCGGAAAGCTCGTGCACCCGCTTGCCGTACGAGCCCTTCAGTCGTACGAGTTCGAGCAGCTCCTCGGCCCTGCCGCGCCGCTCGCTCCTGGGAACTCCCCTGAGCTTCAGGGCGAGTTCGATGTTCTTGCCCGCGGTCAGCCACGGGAACAGGGCGTGCTCCTGGAACATCAGGGCCGGACGCCCGTGGGTCGTGATGCTGCCGACGGAGGGCTTGTCGAGCCCCGCCACCAGGTTCAGCAGCGTCGACTTGCCACAGCCCGAGGCACCCAGGAGGGTGACGAACTCGCCCGGCGCGACATCCAGCGTGATGTCGTCCAGGACGAGCTGCTGCCCGGCCGGCCCGTTGAAGGATTTGGAGACGTGCTCGATGCGGGCGGCATGGTCCACCGACTCGACGCCGGCGGCCTTGGCGAGGGTGGTTGCCATGGTCGTCACCTCCTGGGAACTCATCGGGATCCGGGCTTACTTGACGCCGAGACCGGCGTCGTCGACCGTGCTCTCGCCCTCGGCCTTGAGGACCTTGTTCAGGAGGGTGAGGTCGTAGATGCCGTCCAGCTTCGGGTCCTTGAGCAGACCGGCCTTGACCGCGTGCTGCGCCTCGGTGTTGAGGGTGGAGGCCAGCGGGTCATTGGTGATCTGGATGGACTTCCACGCCGGGTCCAGGATGTCGGCCGGCAGGGCCTTGCCGGAGTCGGTCTCCAGCTGCGCGTTCGCCGCCGCCTTCGCCGCGTCAGGGTTGGCGTTGATCCACTTGTTGGTCTCGACCGAGGCCTTCAGCACGGCCTCGACGGCCTTCGGGTGCGCCTTGAGGAAGCTCTGCGACACGATGATGTTCGTGATCACGAACTTCTTGTCGGGCCACAGCGACGCCTCGTCCAGCAGCACCTTGCCGCCCTCGGCGACCAGCTTGGACGCGGTCGGCTCCGGCACCCAGGCGCCGTCGATGGAACCGGACTTGAAGGCGTCGGGTGTGACCTTGTTGTCCGTGCGCACCACGGACACGTCACCCTTGCCGCTCTCCGCGTCGACGTTCCAGCCCTGGTCGGCGATCCAGTTGAGGAACGCCACGTCCTGTGTGTTGCCGAGCTGGGGCGTGGCGATCTTCTTGCCCTTGACGTCCTTCAGGGACTTGATCTTCTTGGGGTTGACCACCAGCTTCACGCCGCCGGACGCCGAACCCCCGATGATGCGCAGGTTCTTGCCGTCGGACTTGGTGTAGCCGTTGATCGCCGGGGAGGGGCCGATCCAGCCGATGTCGATGGAACCCGAGTTGAGGGCCTCGATCTCGGACGGGCCGGCGTTGAAGACCTGGTACTCGGCCCGCGTGGCGCCGAGCGACTTCTGGAAGAAGCCCTTCTGGACGCCCACGAGCGCGGTCGCGTGGGTCAGGTTGCCGAAGTAACCGATCTTCACGGAGTCGAGACCGTCGATCTTCTTGGCCCCGGCGGCGACCTTCTGGTCCGACGGTTCGCCCTTGGCCTGGGAGCCGTAACCGCAGGCGGCGAGGGTGAGAAGGGGAAGAGCGGCGACCACGGCTATGCCGCGGCGGAGAAACCCTGAGGGGGCTTTACGCGCTGAGGGGTTGGCAGGCACGGGAGGTTTTCCTCTCGTTGGCCCGGCGGTCACGGTCTATCAGGTCGTGGCCGGGAGGTCGGCAGGAGGTCTTCGTCGCTTCGGGGACGTCCGGTGGGGGGAGAGGGCGCGCAGGCAGTGCGCGTACGTCAGCGCACACATCGCGTGACCCCGCCCTGCCCGCTCCCGAGGGCGCCGCTGCCGACACGGCCGCCCTCCTTCGCGAACGTCGAGTAGAAGCAGGTGGTGCTCATGGTCAGAAGTCCCACCCGTCGTCGTCGGCCTCGTCCTTCACCGGCTCGGGCGCGGCGAACGACTCGCCGACCATGCCCGCGGTGAGGGTGGTGCCGTCTGCCGGGTCGATCAGGATGAACGAGCCCGTGCGGCGGGAGTCCGCGTACGAGTCCACCGGCAGCGGCTCCGCGGTACGGATCTTCACGCGGCCGATGTCGTTGGCGACGAGCTGTCCCGGGTGCGGGTGCAGGGACAGGTCGT
>CBFHCJ010000624.1:0-4290 GCA_965654005.1 uncultured Streptomyces sp.
TCATGAACTGTGGCGCCGTCACAGCTTTTTTACCCAAGTTCGTAGGGTTTCCATCCCACCGAGGGCTCCCCAGCGCAACTGTTCAACTACGGCGTGCGCCCGGAGCGTCGATATGGACGTCGTATGCGCCTCTGCGCCGAAGCCATGGGTGCGCGTCTTCACTCAGCGCCCGGTGAAGTGCGCCCACGCGCTCCACCGAACGAGTGACACGCCGAGTGCCCGCCGGAACACCTCCCGGCGGGCACTCGGCGCACCCCGGATGCGTCTCCACCGCGGAGCTCGGCTGCCCCGTGTCAGCTGCCTCCGCCGCATCCGCCCCCGCCGCACGACGACCCGCAGGACGAGTGGCCGCCACAGGACGAGTGGCCCCCGCCGCAGGAGTGGTGTCCGCCCGAGTGGTGTCCGCCCGAGTGGTGGCCGCCCGACGACGACCCGCCATCACCCCCGAAGACCCACCAACTGCCCCCGTCGCCGGTGTTGTTGCTCATGTTGCTGCTGTTGCTCTTGCTCTTGCTGCTCCTCTTGCTGCCGATGGTGCTGGTGCTGGTGCTGCCGCCCCGGCCGCTGCCGGGACCCCGCGAAGACCGTCCCGATCGCGCCGCGCGGCCCCGACCTCCCCTCCGCAGCACCACCTTCTTGGAGCGGCGCTGGGCCCTGGCGATGCGCACGACCACAACGACGCAGACGATCGCCAGACTGATGCCGAGGATCATGGCGCCGTCCCCCTCTCGAATCCCCCGAAGCGAGCGGCTGCCTCGGGCCCCTCGCTGTTCCTGTGTGAACGGGGGATGCCCCCGCGCCTCACCCGCCAAAGCAGAGTTGAGGAAGTCCAGAGCTTCGGCGCAGGATGGCGGCCATGACCTCCAGCGCACGCCCCCTCCTCAACCGCCGGCTCGCCGAGTTCGGGACGACGATCTTCGCCGAGATGTCGGCCCTCGCCATGAGCACCGGGTCCATCAACCTCGGCCAGGGCTTCCCCGACACCGACGGCCCGGAGGAGATCCGCGAGGCCGCCGTACGGGCACTGCGCGACGGGCACGGCAACCAGTACCCGCCGGGTCCCGGCATCCCCGAGCTGCGCACCGCGGTCGCCGCGCACCAGCAGCGGCGGTACGGGCTCACATACGACCCGGACACCGAGGTCCTGGTCACGGCGGGCGCGACCGAGGCGATCGCCGCGACCCTGCTGGCGCTGCTGGAGCCCGGCGACGAGGTGATCGCCTTCGAGCCGTACTACGACTCGTACGCCGCCTGCATCGCGATGGCGGGCGGCAAGCGGGTGCCGGTCACCCTGCGGCCGCACGAAGGCCGCTTCCGGCTGGACCTCGACGAGCTGCGCGACGCCGTCACCGACCGCACCCGGCTGCTGCTGATCAACACCCCGCACAATCCCACCGGGACCGTGCTCACCCGCGACGAGCTGCGGGTGATCGCCCAGCTGGCCGTCGAGCGCGACCTGCTCGTCGTCACGGACGAGGTGTACGAGCACCTGGTGTTCGACGACGCCGAGCACCTGCCGCCGGCGACCTTTCCCGGCATGCGCGAGCGGACCGTCACGATCGGCTCGGCCGGGAAGACGTTCTCCTTCACGGGGTGGAAGGTCGGCTGGCTGACCGCCGCGCCCGGGCTCGTCTCGGCGGTGCGCTCGGCCAAACAGTTCCTGACGTATGTGTCGTCGGGGCCGTTCCAGTACGCCGTCGCCGAGGCGCTCGCCCTGCCGGACACGTACTTCGAGGAGTTCCGCACGGGCATGCGGGCGAAGCGGGATCTGCTCGCCGCCGGGCTCACGGAGGCGGGCTTCGGGGTGTTCCGGACGGCGGGCACGTACTTCATCACCACCGACATCCGGCCCCTCCGGGAGAGCGACGGACTCGCCTTCTGCCGTTCACTGCCGGAGCGGGCGGGCGTCGTCGCCATCCCGAACGCCGTCTTCTACGACCACAGCGAGGCCGGCGCCGCCTTCGTACGGTTCGCGTTCTGCAAGCACACCGAGGTGCTGACAGAGGCGACCGAACGGCTCCGCAAGGCATTCGCGCGCTGACCACCGCCCTGCGGGACTGGTCGACGCGTTCCTTGCCGCCTGCCACTCCTCGCCCGCCCGGCACTTCGCGCCGGGGGCCGTCATTCGGCGCTTGCCGCACCGACAGGGAAGGACGTACAATTTTCTGTACGTGGAAGGAAGGGTGGATCGTGAAGACCATGACGTATTCCGAGTCGCGCGCGCGGTACGCCGAGGTGCTCAACTCCGTCACCGACGACCGCGAAGAGGTCGTCATCACCCGGGCCGGACATGAGCCGGTCGTCATCGTCTCACTTGAGGACTACGAGTCCCTGAAAGAGACGGCGTACCTGCTGCGCAGCCCGGCGAACGCCCGGCGCCTGCTCGCGTCCATCGACGAGCTGGAAAACGGCGGCGGCACCGTACGCGAGCTGGCGACCGACGAGTAACGGACGCGAATGAAGATCATTTTCTCCTCCCGCGCCTGGGAGGACTACCTGTGGTGGCAGCTTCAGGACCGGAAGATCCTGAAGCGCATCAACACACTCATCGGGGACATCACCCGGAACGGCAACGAGGGGATCGGCAAACCAGAACCGCTCAAGCACGGATTCCAGGGCTACTGGTCGCGCCGCATCAACGACGAGCACCGACTGATCTACAAGGCCACCGAGGACGGCGTCCTGATCGCACAGTGCCGCTACCACTACGAGAGCTGACCGGACTCGAGCGGATCGAGCACAGCCTCTGTCGGCCTCAGCGTCGCGTAGCGCTCAGCACGTCGGCACCTCGTCCTCGACCCTGGGATCCGACTTTGGTCGCGGACCTGCGCAGTCGCTTGGCCAGCGCCTTGTCCCGAGCCCTCAGAAGTCGCCCCGCCGCATCCAGAACGGCCCCGGTGGCGGGGTGGCCGCAGCGCCACAGATCGTCGGCGGCCTGTTCCAGCAGCGGCAGCACCGAGTCGCCCTCCTGTTCCAGGAACATGGCAAGTGCCTCGTCCGCCACGCCGAGCGGGCCCCACAGATGGTCCACGAGCCCCCACAACTCGAGCTCCGGACCGTGCCCCTCGGGGATCTCACCACGGCCGGCCAGCGCGATCGCCGCGGTCTCGGCGCAGCCCGGGACCCGGGAGGCCGCGGCTTTGCGCAGGACCGCGAGAGCTCTCGGTTCATCGAGTTCCGCCAGCACCGGCGCGGCGGCCAGGCGGCGGAGGGCCGCATCGGCTTCCAACCCCGCGCAGGCATCGATGAGCTGGACCGCGGCCGGGCCCTGGCCCCGATGGCTGATCCATCCGGTGATCTCGGAGTGGGCGGCCTCCTGGTCGTAGTCGAGCAGGGCGTCGAGCAGGGTCGGGGCGTCTGCGTCGGCCAGTTCGCCGATGAGAGGAGCGTGGAATCCCTCGGCGAGCAGGTACTCGCGCAGTCCGTGGCGTCCCAGTGGGGTGAGCCTGAGCCGTGTCCCGGCCGGTGGTGTGCCGTCGCTGTCCTCGGCATTCGCCTCGATGCCGAGGATGCCGAGGATGACGTGATCCCGCTGCCGGCTCGTCTGCGGGCCGGTCTCGACCTCCGCCGCCTGATACTCGGCGAGGACAGGGGCCGCCTGGTCGAGGATCTGCAGGAGGAACAGTTCGACCAGCCGTGCCTCCTGTTTCGGGAGCCCCTCGCGGAGTGCGCCGACGAGCAGCGCGGTGTCCAGCCATTCGCCGTCGGGAACCTCGTACAGCGCCCGCAGCACCACCGCCGGCAGGCCGTGACCGTCCTCGTCCTCGATGTCCAGCGCGCCCAGCAGCACCGGGGACAGGCCGAGGTTCCCGAGGTCGTTCAGATCGTCGAGTTCGTCTTCGAGCGCATGGCACCAGAGTTCCAGTACTCCCTCGTCGTCCGCGGCAGCGGGCAGGCCGTTACCGGGGTGGGCGACGCCCCTGCCGATCTCCACCAGGTCCCCGTACACGGCGAGCCGCCAGGGGTCGTCCAGGCAGGGCAGGTCCCCGGAGCTGCGCAGTCGGGCCAGCCGCTTGTCGCGCTCCTCGGGCCGGAGTGCGCTCAGTTCGTCGTCCTGGGTCCAGAGTGCGAGCTCCTGGACGGCCTGGCGGCCCAGCGCGGGCTTGAGCACGTCCCGGGACGTGACGGCTCGTCCGCCCTGGCACCAGTGGGCCAGGCGGAGGGCGGAGGCGATCAGCGGCACCTGCCGGGCGGCCGCGGCGAGTTCCGCGCGCGGTGCCAGGGAGACGGGTCGCACCGGGACGGACTCCATGTCCCAGTCGTCGCCGTCCTCGTCGTCGTGGACCTCGC
>CBFHCJ010000625.1:0-4280 GCA_965654005.1 uncultured Streptomyces sp.
GGGGGGGGGGGGGGCGGCGCGGTGTTGCCGGGGGCCCGTGGGGCCGCGGGCCGCGCGCTTCTGGGGGGGGGGGGGGGGGCCCGCGGGCCCGCGGCTGCGCGAGGGGACGTACCGGATGTGGAACACGGACCCCGGACGGCCCTTCGGGCCCGGTGACGACCCGCTGTACATCACGATGCCGGTGCAGATGGTGGTGGCCGACGCGGCCACGCATCTGGTGTTCCACGACACCTCCTGGGACGGCACGGTGACGTTGCGTGAGGGGGAGGAAGGCGCGGGCTCGGGGCACGACCGAGTGGGCACCTGCGAGGTGCGGATGGACGGCGGTCCGCTGCGCTGCTGGGTGATGGTGGGCACCCCAGCGCGCGTACTGCTCGTCTGGGCGTCGCTGACCGGGGCACCCGCCCTGCCTCCGGCCTGGGCGCTGGGACACCATCACGCGCGCTGGGGTTTCGGCAGCGAGCAGGAGGTGCGGCGGATCGTCGCGGGCTACCAGGAGCGCGGCCTTCCGCTCGACGCCGTGCATCTGGACATCGACCACTACGACGGCCACCGGGTGTTCACGGTGGACCGGGACCGCTTCCCGAAGCTGCCGGTGCTGGCCGAGGAACTGCGGCGGGACGGGATCCGCCTGGTGTCGATCGTCGACCCAGCGGTCAAGACCGAGCCGGGCAATGCCGTGTACGACAGCGGGAGTGCCGAGGACGCGTTCGTGCGGGACGCCTCGGGGCGGCCCGTCGAAGGCGTCGTGTGGCCCGGCGAGGCCGTCTATCCGGACTTCACGCACGCGCGCGTGCGGCAGTGGTGGGGCGGGCTCTACGAAGAACGCCTCGCGCAGGGCTTCGCGGGTTTCTGGCACGACATGAACGAACCGGTGTCGTTCACGGCCTTCGGGGAGAACACGCTGCCCCGCTCGGCCCGGCACGCGCTGGAGGGCCGGGGCGGTGACCACAGGGAGGCACACAACGTCTACGGACTGTGCATGGCAAGGGCCGCCGACGAGGGCCTGCGCGAACTCTCCCCTCATGAGAGGCCGTTCCTCTTCTCCCGCTCGGGGTGGGCGGGAATGCAGCGCTACGGCGGGACCTGGTCCGGAGACGTGGCCACGGGCTGGCCCGGACTGCGTGCCTCGCTGTCGCTGGTGATGGGGCTCGGGCTGTGCGGGGTGCCGTACTCCGGGCCGGACGTGGGCGGCTTCGACGGGAGTCCGTCGCCGGAGCTGTATCTGCGCTGGTTCCAGCTCGCCTCATATCTGCCGCTGTTCCGCACGCACGCGAGTCTGCGGGCCGGTCGCCGGGAGCCCTGGGAGTTCGGTGACGTCGTCCTCGAGCACGCGCGCGTGGCGCTCGCCGAACGGCGCCGCCTGCTGCCGTATTTCGTCACGCTGGCGCATCTGGCGCGGCGCTCGGGCGCGCCCTATGTGCGGCCCGTTTGGTGGGGCGCTCCTGAGGACCGGGCGCTGAGGGACTGCGAGGATGCCTTCCTGCTCGGCGACAGTCTCCTGGTGGCTCCGGTTCTGGATCCGGGTGCGAACCGGCGGGCGGTGCTGCTGCCGCGGGGGCACTGGTACGACACGGCGACCGAGGAGCTCCACAAGGGACCGGGCCAGGTGTCGGTGGACGCCCCGTTGGGGCGGATACCGGCGTTCGCACGCGCGGGCGCCGTGCTGCCCGTGCGGGGTGAGGACGGCGCTCTGGAGCTGGAGGCGTGGGCGCCGGCACGGGGGCGGTCCGGGAGCGGGCTGGTGGTCCCGGACGCGGGCGACGGATGGGACGAGCCGGAGATCGAGCGGTATGTGACCCGGTGGAAGGGGCGGCGGGTCGTTGTCCGGCGCGACAGCGACGACGGCCTGCGCGAGCCCGCGTATCCGGTACGCGTGCGGGGCCTCGGGCACGGGTGACGCGGGCGGGACGGACAGGGGTTGCTAATGGTCGCCGGGCAGCAACGCACAAGGGTGGTTTAGCTCGATCGTGTGTTGGTCGGCGTCTCGGCTTGCGGTGGACTGAGCCGTTCGGGCTACGGTGATCGTGCGGCCTGGGACGCCGGGTGTGGCGTCAGCGTGCGGGCCCCTGTTCCACCGGAGTGATGGTTCAGGGCCTCCCCATCACCTCTGGCCACACCCATATGGCCAGGTCGTGAGGGAACCGGCTTCCCGGGATCGGACCACGGACAGGATCCGTGTCGCTGCCCGGGGTTGAGTACGCCGGGGACCAGTGCGCCCAAGACCGTTCGGGGCGTGCGGCCGGGTGGACTCACCCCTGCTCAGTCCACAGGAACGGTGCAGTCCCGCCCATGCTTCACGCGTATCGGCCCTCGAACCACCCCTGGACCGCCAGCGTGTGCAGCGGGAAGGCGAGTTCGGCCGGGCGGCGGAGGAGCTGCCACCCCTGCGTCTCCTCCGTGACGGCGGACGGCGGCAGATCGGCGGCCGGGCGCTCGGGGAGGAGCCCGAAAAGCAGCAGGTGGCCGTCGGGCGAGCTCAAGGCGTCGACGAGACGGACGTCGCGTGCGGCCGCGTCGATGCCGGTCTCCTCCTTGAGCTCACGGACGACGGCGTGCCGCCAGTCCTCCCGGTGGTCGATGAATCCTCCCGGCAGAGCGATGCCCCCGCGCGCGGGAGGGATGGTTCGTGTGATGACGACCAGGGCGGTGCCCTTGGTGTCGTAGACGGGCTGCAGGGCCACCGCGACCGGCAGAGGGTTGCGGTAGGCCACCGTGCCGCAGGCGGTGCAGGTGCGGGGCCAGCCGGAGACGCCTTCTCCGTAGGACGCTCCGCAGCTCGAACAGTGCGAGTCCGGCACGGAGTCGGCGGCGGATGGGAACGGGGATTCGAACACGTCGCGGACTGTATCCGATCACTTGGAGGGCGTCTTTGCAGGGCGGCCCGTTGGAAGGGTGAGCGGCCCCTCCCTGCATGCTTGGAAGACTACTGACGTTTCGTCAGGGTCTGAGGGGCTGGACGTTGGATTCTGGATTCGGTGTTCGAGAAGATCGCGGTGCGGTGACCCGGTAGGCCGCCCCCACGCTCCATGATCACCTGGAAATGCTGTGTGAACAGGTCATGAACTGAGCCTCGGCGTCCGTCCACGGCGCCATCATGCTCCCGTGCCCTCCTGGAGGGATACTCTCCGCTTCGCCTTCCAGCCGGTGGTCAACCTGACGACCGGAGGGGTCGCGGCGCTGGAGATCCTCGCGCGCCCGGAGACCGGCGACGTCCTCGCGCAGGCCCGCCGGGACCCCGAACTCGATGGAAGCCTGGCTGCGTTGGCGGTCCGCGCAGCGGCGCGGACCGAGACGCTGCTGCCGCTGCATGTCAACGTGTTCGCCGGGACCCTCGCTGATCTCGGAGTCCTCGCCGCTCTCCGGGGCGCCGTGCACGACGCGGGGCGACTGCCCTGGGAGGTGACGGTCGACGTCGGCCCGCCGTACACGCACATACCACACCAGGCGCTGCTGGAGGCGGTCGCCGTACTGCGCGGCGAGGGCTTCCGGATCCGCGCGAACGGCGTCGGCGACGGTGACGTACCGCTGCGGCTGCTCACGGACCTGGCGCCGGACCTCATGAAGCTGGACGTGACCCTGTTGACACGGTCGGCCGCGGTGCGGGCCATGCGGACGCTGTGCGAGCAGCTGGGGCGCTGCTGTCGGTCGAGGGCGTGGAGAGCGAACGGCAGTGCGCGGCCGTGCGAGCCACGCGTGCGCGGCAGCGGCTCGTACCCCGGTCGGCGTGGGTGCGGGCCGCCCGTGTGTTCGACCGGATCAGGTGGTGACGCTCTCGTGGCGGTCGGCCGTGTGAGCCATGGCATGCCGGACCACCTCGATCAGGACCGCCTTGACCGACTCGCGCTCCCGCGCGTCGCAGAGGACGACCGGTACGTCGTCGTCGAGGTCGAGGGCCCCGCGGACAGTCTCAGCGGGGTAACGGGCCGCGCCTTCGAAGCAGTTGACGCCGACGACGAACGGTATGGAACGCCGCTCGAAGTAGTCGATGGCGGCGAAGCAGTCCTGCAGACGACGGGTGTCGGCGAGGACGACGGCGCCCAGGGCGCCGGTGGCCAGTTCGTCCCACAGGAACCAGAAGCGATCCTGGCCGGGCGTACCGAACAGATACAGCACCAGGTCCTCGCGGAGGGTGATGCGGCCGAAGTCCATGGCGACGGTGGTGGTGTGCTTGCCCTCGACACGGCTGGTGTCGTCGACCGGGCGGCCCGCCTCGGTGAGCACCTCCTCGGTGCGCAGCGGCCTGATCTCGCTGACCGCGCCGACGAGGGTCGTCTTGC
>CBFHCJ010000626.1:0-4278 GCA_965654005.1 uncultured Streptomyces sp.
TGGACAGGGAGCCCAGTTCAACGAATGGTTGATCACAACTTCCCACGCGCCCTAGGCGACGGGTGGTCAGTGCGGGCCCGAGGGCCCGGTGGGGTCGTAGGAGTGGTGGTCAGTGCCCGAGGTGGCGCAGGCAGTCCTCGAAGGTGGCGTGCGTCGCGTCCGCCGGCCCGCTGTTCCGGTTGAACCACGCGGTGTCGAGGCGGGTCTCCTGCTGCTGGTGTCCGGCCCGGCAGCGCAGCCAGATCTCGCCGCGGGTGGAGAGGATGAGCCAGTCCCGGTACGCGCTGCACTCGGCGCAGGCGGCCATCTCGCCGTCGAGGACGAGGGGCTGCTTCCACGGCATCATCTTGCCGTCGACCTGGTCGTGGCTCGGCACACGCAGCTCCGGCGGAAGGAAGTCATCCACGACGACGGTCGGCTCGGCGGGCTTCGGTTCAGCCGTCGGCACTCCAATGCCCGGCGGGACCTGGCCCTGCATCCGCGCATGCATCTCGGCGAACTGCCTTTGAGCTTCGCTCGGCTCCTTGGCCCGGCGGCGTATCCGGTGAAACACCCTGGCGTCCTCCTCCACCTCGTCACCTCGTCCTGCGCGCTTCATGATCGTGCCGCGCGCCCCCGGTGGTTGCAATTCACAAAGTCCACAGCCGCCTTCGGCCACGTCATCAGGGGCGCTCCGCTTCTCCGTTGTCCGGATGACGAGTTGGCCACCGTGGGTATCTTCGTGCGGCGAGATGCCGTAGTCACGGTGTGCCCGATCACACGTCGCCGTCTCCCCCGACCGCCCAACTTCGCGACGTCTACTGGCCCGACTCGCCCCATCATCTCGCCTGTCCTGTAGTGCACGAATTCCGACGGCATCCACATCGGACCTCGTCGCCAGCGAGGTCCGATGTGGCGTATGACCGTGCTGTGGGTTGCGGGCGGAGCTGGTGCTCTCCCTTCTTTCGGTGATGCGCTGAGACCGCGTGCCGGCACCCGTCGGGCTCACCGCGTCTTACGCGATGCCTCCTCTCCGCTGCGCCGCCTGCCGGGCGCGGAGGTCCTGGTCGTCGTCCCGCGCGTTGCGGACCGGCTCCCCGTGGTGCTGCTCTCGGGCAGGTGGGAGGCGTCTGCTGGCAGGTCGGCCGTCAGCCGCATCCGCCACACGAGCACGTCGCTCACGGAGTCCGCGGTACCGAGTTCACGGCGTTCGGCGACGTCGGACAGGAGGGTGGCCGGGTCGTGGCCGGCGGCTTCTGCCTCCGCGATGGTCGCTGCCAGGGCGTACCAGCCGGGCTCGGCGAGGATCTGCTCGGCCAGCTCCGGCAGCGCCTCGCGCAGCAGCACGGTCTGCCGCTGGAGTATCGGCCGGCTCATACGCCGGCCTCGTTGGTAGAGCGCTCCGAGGGGCTGGGCGGCGGCGGTCTGGTAGGCGGTACGCAGGTGCTCGGCGGCCCGGGCGGCGGCCTCGGCCTGCTGAGCGTGGCCCTTTCTGGCGTGCCAGTGCGCGGCGGCAGTGATGAGGAAGAACAGCATGTCGATGGCCATCGCGGTGGTGGCGCCGTCCTCGCCGCGGCCGAGGGCCGGGCCGCCGTGGACGAGGTCGCGGGCGGCCTGCCGCAGGGCTCGGTCGTGCCCGCGTACGGCGCGGACATGGGAGCGCGAGGCACGTTCGAAGGCCGTAGCCGCGTCCCGGAGTTCGCGGCGGGTGTGGGCGGCGGACGTCTTTGCGAGGGCATCCAGGACCTCGCCGACCGCGGCGATGTGGGCAGCGGCGATCGCATCGTCGCCGTGCTCGACGACGAGGACGGCCTGCCAGGCGGCTGATGCCGTGCTGCGGCGGGCGGAGGCCGGAGCGCCCGGTCCTGTCCGGGGTGCTTGCTGTTGCCGGGCGGCTGGGTTGTCCTGGGCGTCGCCGGACCAGCGCTCTCGGATGCGGGGCAGCGAGAGATCGGGGGCGAGGCGTGCGCCGGGGTAGAAGACCGGCTCGCCGTCCTTGTTGAGGTCGTCGGGCAGAGCGACCTTGTATCCGAGGAGGTCGCCGGAGGGGGCGGCACGCTTGCGGATCAGGAGTCCGGCGGCGGCGAGCCGGTCGAAGAATTCCTCGTCGCTCCTCGCGCCGGTCACCGCGCGCCGTACCGTTTCCCGCAGTTCCTCGCGGGCGGTGCGCTCGCGGCCCTGGCGCTCGGCCTTGTGGCGCTCAGCGCTGGTGGGTCGCTTCGCGCCGGTGCCGTCGCCCTTGTTCAGGCGGCGCAGGCCGAGTTCGGCTTCGAGGGTGCGGGCTTGGGCCTGGACCCGGACGGCGTCGTGGTCGAGGTCGGGCTTGAACCCGTCCTCGCGCACGAGGGTGGCGATGATGTGGATGTGGTCGTCGGCGTGCCGGACCGCCGCCCATCGGCATCCGGCGCCTTCCTCGGGGTCGTCGATGCCGGCGGCGGCCACCATGCGCCGGGCGACCTCGCCCCATTCCTCGTCGCTCAGAATCCGGTCTTCTTCGGCGTTGCGGACCGAGAGGTGCCACACATGCTTCTTGGGCCGGTCGGCCTGCTCGACGTTCTCGACGGGCTGATCGAGGAGCTGCTGGAGCTGTTTGAGCGTGGCGGACGGGTCACGGCCGGGGTCGGGGGCGTTGCCATCCCAGGAGGCGACCAGGTGCGGGTCGGTGTGCTCTTCGAACTTGCCCGGCCCGTAGAGGTAGGAGAGGAGGCCGATGGTGCGCTGTCCGCGCTTCTGGATCCTGGGGATCATGCCGGTGAGGGGGTCCTAGTCCTGGTGGAGGAGCCGATCGGTGGCGTGCTGGACGCGCTGGACTGCGCGGTCGGTGGCCGCGATGACCACGTCGAGTTCGTGCGGGTGCCCTCCGGCGTTGACCGCTCGGGCGATCTGGTTCAAGTTGCCGCCGACATGACCGAGGTGCCGACGGGCGGCGAACAACTCGGCGATCACCTCACGCTCGCCGGCGACGGCACTCGCGGTCCGTTCAAGGTCGCGGGCGGCGGACAGGGCAGCGCGGGCGAGGAAGCCAGCGAGAGTGAGGCCGGCGGCCTTCGCGCCGGCGGTCACGAGGGCGAGTTCGTCGTCGCTGAAGCGGGTGTTGCGGACGTGGGGGCGCTGGCGACGCTGGTACTTGCGGCGGCGCGTGCGCGGCTGCTCACGTCCGTCCTTTATCCCCTCTGGCTGCGATCCGCCCTCGGTCGCAGCCTCCTCGTCTGGCGTCCCCCGGCGCCGGACGAGCCCCTGCCCCCCAGGGGCAGGGGAACCCTTGGATACTCCGCTCAAGGCGGAGTATCCAAGGGGATAACTTGCTCGCCCCGAGACCGAGTTGGAGTCACCAGCAGGTTCCGGGGTGGTGCCGTTCTGGGTGGGGTTCGTCATCGGGATTCGGGCCTCGTAAAGCGGATGTGGTGCTGGATGGTCGCGGCCAGCGCGAGGACGTCGGCCGGTCCCATTAGGACGCGGACGGGTCCGTCGGGCTTGTCCTGGACGAGCCACTGGCCGCTCGGCGTGAGGACGGCCGCGTGCAGGAGCCGCCGGCGGACCAGGACGTCCGCCCAGGCGCCAGCCTCGACGACTGTGGGCTCGGATGAGCGAGCAGGACGCGGAATCACGGCGTGTCTCCTCAAGTGGGGCGGCGGCCCGGCACAGAGCCGGGCCACCGGTTGCGATTAGGGGCGTTGAGCTGGGGCTTTGCAGATTCAGCCGCACTCGGGGCAGCGACCGACGTGGCTGCTGAGCGCCCGTGCCATCCGCTGCTTCGTCGAGGCAGCCTGCTTCGCGCTGGATTTCGCCGCCGGCCTGCCCTCGTGCCGCTTGGAGTGGGCGAGCATGAAGCCGATCTCCCGCTCGTACTCCGCACGGACGGCGTCGAACTGGTGGCAGGTCTTCACGGGGCGGTGCTCCTTGCTGTAGTGGTGGCGTCGCTCCGCAGTTGCTGGAGCACGAGGCTGAGCCGGTCGTTCCGGCCGCCCTTCAGGCCCTCGCGGCGGAGGATCTCTCGCAGCTGGACCCGGGTGACGGACTCGTTGCCGTCCCGTTCGAGCAGGGCAGGGACGTGCGGACGGACCTGCTGGACGAGCTGGTCCACCGACTGCTCCGGCTCGCGCGGCGGACGCTGCGTCTGCGGGGTGCGGGACCGGGTGCGCTTCCCCTTGGTCTTCGTCCGCGGCTTCGGAGTCGTCTTCCGGCGGAGAGGGACCTTGTGCCCCCGGTCCTCGGTGGGCTCGGTCCCCGTGTCGGTCCCCGGTCCCCGGTCCTCGGTGGGCTCGGTCCCCGTGTCGGTCCCCGGTCCCCGGTCCTCGG
>CBFHCJ010000627.1:0-4263 GCA_965654005.1 uncultured Streptomyces sp.
TGATCATCGCCGGATTCGACGCGCGGCCGGGCTGATCATCGCCGGATTCGACGCGCGGCCGGGCTGATCATCGCCGGATTCGACGCGAACGCGTCTCGGCACGAACGCGTCCCGGCCAGGGTGACAGGCCGCCCGCGCCGCTCAGCCGCCGGTCGTCACCCCTTGTCGCGGAGTGCCCCGGATCGCCGGGACCCCTGCCTCATGATCCGTCCCGCAGCCCCTCCGGCCAGGAGCCCCGGTATTCGAGGTGGTCGAAGGTGACCACGCACCCCTCCCCCACCGGCGACTGCGTCATGAACCCCACCAGCGCCGCGGAGGTCGGGCCCTCGTCGCCCAGGGTGAACAGACGGACGAACGTCCACTGCTTCCCGTCCCGTGACGCGTGGAACGCGAACGCCCGGCCCGTTCTGCTGACCCGGAGCCAGACCGAACTGCCCTCCACCGTGAAGGAGTTCGCGTCGTCGGAGTGTCCCCGGGTGACCACCGTGCAGACGGTGGGCACATCCGGGGAGTACTCCAGGCACAGCTTGGCCCAGACCCGCTCACCGACGTGGACATAGAGGACCCCGGCGTCGAAGGCCGCGGCGAACCCGACCGTGACCCGCGCGATCAGCTGGAAGTCGCCCTCGGGCGCGCCGAGCAGCCGGGGCGCGTCGGAAGCGGGATCCAGAGCCTCACCGGTGGGCGGAACGAAACGATCCTGCCGGGCTCCCGCCCAGCCGGTGAGGACCCCGTCCTCGTAGGACCAATGAGCGTCGGGTCCGTATGTGCGGAGAGGGAAGGGGAGTTCGGTAAGTTCAAGGTCCATTGAGAGAGTGTCCCAGTTCCGGGGTTCGGGCGCCTGCTTTCAAGGGCGCGGGGCTGTACCGACATGCGCTTCGCCCGTGAGCGCGGGAAACCACGGACGCGCCGCACCCGCAACGCACCCGAACCCCTACGGCGCGCGTCCGAAGAGCTTGTACGAGGTGACGATCAGGCTGACCCTCCCCCGGACAAAACCGTCAATGCTCCAGGCGACCGTTGAACCGCCGCGGCAACCCCGACGGATTCTCGTCCCGAAGCTCCGCGGGAAGCAGCGCCTCAGGGGCACCCTGGTAGACGACAGGCCGCAGCCACCGCTCAATGGCCGTACCGCCGACCGACGTGGACGTGGACGTCGTCGCCGGGTACGGACCACCGTGGTGCTGCGCGGGCGCCACCGCCACCCCCGTGGGCCAGCCGTTCACGAGGACGCGGCCCGCGAGCGGGGTCAGCTCCGCGAGGATCTCCGCGCCGCGCCCCTCACCGGCCGCCTCCTCGGCGGAGAGATGCACCGTCGCGGTGAGGTTGCCGGGCAGGCGCGACAGGACGGCCTGGACCTCCGCCTCGTCCTCGTACCGGGCCACCACGGTGACCGGGCCGAAGCACTCCTCCAGGAGCAGGTCGTAGGCGCCCTCACCGGCCAGCTTCTCCGCCGCGACCGTCAGGAAACCCGCGCTGACGGTGTGCTCCCCGCCCGCGCCCGGCGTCACCGGCGACTCCACGTCCGGGAGTTCGGCGCGCTCGGCGACGCCCGCGATGAAGTTGTCGCGCATACGGTGGTCGAGCAGGACCCCCGCCTCGGTGCCGCTGACGGCCTCGGTCAGGGATTTCACGAGGCGGTCGCCCGCCGCGCCCGTGGGGGCGAGCACCAGCCCGGGCTTCACGCAGAACTGGCCGACGCCCAGCGTCATCGAGCCCCCGAGACCGGTGCCGATCGCCTCGGCGCGCTCGGCGGCCGCGGCCTCGGTGATCACGACGGGGTTGAGCGAGCCCAGCTCACCGTGGAACGGGATCGGCGCGGGCCGTGCGGCCGCCGCGTCGAAGAGGGCACGGCCGCCGCGTACGGAACCGGTGAACCCGGCCGCCGCCACCAGCGGGTGCCTGACCAGCTCGACGCCCGCTTCGAAGCCGTGTACGAGAGCGAGGACGCCCTCGGGGATGCCGTGCTCGGCGGCGGCCAAGCGCAGGACCTTGGCGACCAGCTCGGACAGGGCGGGGTGGTCCGGGTGGGCCTTGACGACCACCGGGCAGCCGGCTGCCAGCGCGCTCGCGGTGTCGCCGCCGGCGACCGAGAAGGCGAAGGGGAAGTTGGAGGCCGAGTAGACCGCCACGACACCGAGCGGCACCTTGTAGCGGCGCAGGTCCGGGATCGGCGGGGTCGCCGTGTCGTCGGGGTGGTTGATGATCACGTCGAGAAAGGCGCCCTCCTCGACGATGTCCGCGAAGGCCCGCAACTGGTAGCAGGTCCGGGCGAGCTCCCCGGTGAGACGGACCGGGCCGAGCGCGGTCTCCGCGTCGGCGGCCTCGACGAGTTGGTCCTTGGCGTCCTGCAGGCGGTCGGCGGCGGTACGCAGGAAGGCGGCGCGGACCGCACGGTCGGCCAGTACCCCGCAGGTGGCGTGGGCAGCACGGACAGCGGCGTCCACCTCCTGGGCCGTGGCCTCCACCGCAACCTGTTGACGCTGCTTCCCGGTACGGGGGTCGACACTCCAGACTGGTGCTGCTGCCACCGCGGGTCCCTCCAGATGTTCTGCCGCACGTTCTGCCGTAGTTCTTACGTCTCCACCAGGCGTGTTCGATATACCGAACGCTGTCTCAGATAACGAACATGCTGTTCGGAGACTATTTCCCGTCGAACGAAGGGGTCAAGGGCGATGTTCGGCAGGCGAGACAGGCGGCGGGGCGCAGGTCAAGTCCGCGGTGCTTACATGTTGCTCCGGACGCTCGTGGAGCTGGGCTGGGTGGAGACGGACGCGACGGGCACGCGATACGGCATCGGGGTGCGGGCGCTGCTGGTCGGTACGTCGTACATGGACGGCGACGAGGTCGTGGCGGCGGCCCGGCGACTCCACCTCCCTCGGCAAGGCGCTGCTGAGCACGTACACGGACGAACAGGTCCGCACGATGCTGCCGGAGACGCTCCCCGCGCTGACGGAACACACGATCACGGCCACGGGGACGGACCCAAGCCCCTGGACGTGCGGCAGTGGACCTGTCCCGTCTGCCGCCGCGCAGCAGGTAACCCGAGCAAAGGCTGCCGGGGCCCGGGTGCGGGGAGGCGGTACCGAGGACGGTGAGGCTCAGGGGCATGGTGGGGAGCGTACGGTCACGGCCCCCGGGCCGCTCCCCTTTTCAGCCTCTTCAGCCTGTTCACGGCTTCCAGCCCGGGTCTTCACGGCTTCCAGCCCGGGTCCCGCCCGCTGAGGCCCACCGCCCGGTCGAGGAGCGGGGCGTCGACCGGGACGGGCATGACGGGGCCGAAGAGGCCGCCCCCTCGGTTCGGGTCGTCAGCCGCGGCCTTCAGGAAGCCGTACGACGCCTGCAGCGCGGCCGGGTCGGGCTCGTAGTCCTGGCCGGTGGCCCGCGCCAGGTCCCAGCCGTGGATGACCAGCTCGTCGGCGGCGACGGCGCCCGCGACCGCGCCCGGCAGGTCCACGCCGCCCGCGCGGGTCATTCCGGTCCAGGCGGCCGGGTCGCGCCAGGCCTCGGCGAGTTCGTCGAGGACCACGGGCAGGTCCTCGCGCCAGCCGGGCCCGATGTCCGGCACGCCGGCGTTCGGGTTGGTGTCCGTGGTGACGCCCAGGTCCTTGCGGCCGGCGTCGCGGAAGGCAACGGACAGGCCCACCAGGTGCCCCAGCAGGTTGCGCACCGCATAGTCCGGACAGGGTGTCCCGGCGGCGAGCTGCTCCTCGCGCACGCCCTCCGCCAGCCGCGCCACGGCACGGGCCTGCGGTCCGAGGTCGAGAATCGTGTCGGTCATCGGTTCTCCGTAAGTTGTTGGGTGGCCCGGGAGGGTCGGATGTGGCTTATCGGTTCTTGCCTTCAGTGGCTTCCGAGACGTTCCGTGCCCTCCGCAGGCAGAGATCATCGAGTCGCTGCCCGGCATGGGCCCGATACTCGGGGCCGAGTTCGTCGTCGCTGCGGGCGACCTGTCGGCCTACGCGGACGCCGGCCACCTTGCCTCGGCGGCCGGACTGGTGCCCGTCCCGCGCGACTCCGGGCGCCGCACCGGCAACCTTCACCGGCCCAAGCGCTACAGTCGGCGGCTGCGCAGGGTGTTCTACATGTCCGCCCAGAGCAGCATGATGCGCGAGGGTCCGAACCGGGACTTCTACCTCAAGAAGCGCGGCGAGGGCTGCAAGCACGCAGCCGTCATCGCTCTGGCCGTCGGCGAGCCAGTGTTCTGTGGGCGCTCCTGCGTGACGGACGGGTCTTCACCTCCGCCCCGCCGGTCACGCAAAC
>CBFHCJ010000628.1:0-4261 GCA_965654005.1 uncultured Streptomyces sp.
GCGTGGTGCGGGTTGTGGGTGATGAAGATGACGCCGAGGCCGCGGTCGCGGGCCATCGCGATGTACTTCAGGACGACGCCGGACTGCTTGACGCCGAGGGCGGCGGTCGGCTCGTCGAGGATGAGGACGCGGGCGCCGAAGTAGACCGCGCGGGCGATGGCGACGCACTGGCGCTGGCCGCCGGAGAGGGTGCCGATGGGCTGCTCCAGGTCGTCCAGGACGATGCCCATGTTGCGCAGTTCCTCGTCCGCGGTCTTCTTCATCCGGGCGATGTCCAGACGCCGGAAGGGCCAGGGCCCCTTGGTCATCTCGGAGCCGAGGAAGAAGTTGCGCCACACCGGCATCAGCGGCACGGTCGCCAGGTCCTGGTAGACGGTGGCGATGCCTCTGTCGAGGGCGTCGCGCGGGGTGGAGAACTTCACCGGCTGCCCGTCGCAGAGGACGTCGCCCTCGGTGTGCTGGTGCAGCCCGGATATGATCTTGATCAGGGTGGACTTGCCGGCGCCGTTGTCGCCGAGCACACAGGTGACCTTGCCGGGGTGGACGGCAAGGTCGACTCCGTGCAGGGCGCGGATGTTGCCGTACGACTTGCCCGTGCCGCGCAGTTCGACGACGGGGGCCTGGTCGGCGACGGCCACATTGCCGTCGTACTCGTCGAGGTCGGTGTTCGTCATGGGTGGTCACCTCCGGGTCGCGGACTTCTGGACCCACAGATTGATGAGGGTGGCGCCGAGGAGCATCACGCCGAGGAAGGCCTTGAACCAGTCGGGGTTCCAGCCGGCGTAGACGATGCCCTGACTGACCATGCCGAACATGAAGGCGCCGAAGACCGGGCCGATCGCGGAACCGTAGCCGCCGGTGAGCAGACAGCCGCCGATGACCGCGGCGGCGATGTAGATCAGCTCCTGGCCCACGCCCTCGCCGGACTGCACGGTGTTGAAGGCGAACAGCTGGTGCATGCCCACGAACCAGGCGCCGAAGCCGACCAGCATGAACAGCGAGATCTTGGTGAACTTCACGGGCACGCCGACGGCCCGTGCGCTGTCCTTGTTGCCGCCGACCGCGAAGATCCAGTTGCCGTACTTGGTGCGCAGCAGCACCCAGGTCGCCAGGGCCGCGAAGAGCAGCCACCACAAGACAGTGATCTTGAACTGGACGCCGCCGAGGGTGAACGACGACGAGAAGACCCCCTTGGCCTGGCTGAAGCCGTCCATGTCGCTGATGTCGTCGGTCGCCACGTTGCCGGTGATCAGCTTGGTGACCGCGAGGTTGATGCCCTGCAGGCCGAGGAAGGTGCCGAGGGTGACCAGGAAGCTGGACAGGCCGGTGCGCACCATCATCCAGCCGTTGAACGCGCCGATCCCGAGCGAGACGATGAGCGCGACGAACACGCCGACCCAGACGTTCATGGTCAGCTGGAAGCTGACCATGCTCGCGGTCAGCGCCGAGGTGATCACCGCGACACCGGCCGACAGGTCGAAC
Organism: uncultured Streptomyces sp.; assembly: GCA_965654005.1. Classification (GTDB taxonomy): domain Bacteria; phylum Actinomycetota; class Actinomycetes; order Streptomycetales; family Streptomycetaceae; genus Streptomyces. The sequence continues at coordinate 1,483 of CBFHCJ010000628.1, forward strand.
TCGCCGCCGATCATCAGCAGGGCCACGGGCAGCGCCATGATCCCGATGGTGGACGACTGGTAGAGGACGGTGGCCATCGCGCTTCCGGTGCGGAAGGTCGGGGCCATGGCGAAGAAGAAGACGAACACCGCGACGGCGCCGAGGAAGACGCCGACTTCCGGCCGGGCCAGCAGCCGGAACACGAGGGAACGCTGTACGGTCCTGCCGTCGCGCTCTTTGGGGCCGGAGGCCGGCGGTGAGGTCACCGCCGGCACAGCCTGCTGGGTCATGAGATCACCTGGTGCCCTTCGCGGCGAAGGTGGCGATGGTGTCGACGTCGGACTTGTCGACGAAGGCCGGGCCGGTCAGCACCGGCTGCTCACCGCCGCCGCTGTAGTTGCCGTTGTTCTTGTACAGCCAGAGGGAGTCGACCGCGAGATAGCCCTGGAGGTAGGGCTGCTGGTCGACGGCGAACTGGATGTCACCCTTCTTGATCTCGTCGGTCAGTTCTTTGTTGAGGTCGAACGTCGCGACCTTCGCCTTGCTGCCGGCGTCGGACACCGACTGCACCGCGGTCAGGGCATATGGCGCACCCAGGGTAACCACGTGGTCGATGGAACTGTCCTGCTTGAGCTTGGCGGTGATCGTCGACTTCACGGACGGCATGTCGGTGCCGTTGACATAGAGGATCTGGGTCTTGCCGCTGAACGTCTTCTTCACGCCGTCGCAGCGCTGGGTGAGCCCGATGTTGCCCTGCTCCTGGATCACACAGACCGCGTTCTTGGCGCCGACCTCGTTCAGCTTCTTGCCGAACGCCTCACCCGCCACGCTCTCGTCCTGTCCGTAGAACTCCACCAGGCCGAGCTTCTTCCAGTCGCTCACACCCGAGTTGAGGCCGACCACGGGTATGCCGGCCGACTTCGCCTTGCCCACGACGTCCTTCATGGCGTCCGGCTTGGCGAGGGTGATCGCGATGCCGTCGACCTTCTGGTCGATCGCGTTCTGGACCAGGTTGGCCTGGTTGCCCGCGTTCGGGTCACTGGAGTAGACCAGCTTGATGTTGTCCTTCGCGGCGGCGGCCTCGGCCCCCTTGCGGACGATGTCCCAGAAGGTGTCGCCCGGCGACTGGTGAGTGACCAGCGCGACCGTCATCCGGGGAGTGGTTGCCTTGCCCGCGGCGGCGCCGGAGCTGCTCTCCTGCGACTTCTTGCCGCCCGAACTGCTGGAACAGCCGGCGCCGAGAAGCGCGGACGCCGCCGCCAACGCGACCAGCGTGGCGACTCTTCGGGAGCGGCGGGGGTGAAACGTACGATCCATCTTTCCTGCACCTCACTGTGTGCGACCGGGGTGGAAAGAGAACGGAAAGGGACGGTGCCGGACGGGAGGCCCGCTCGGGCCGGACACGAGGTCCGGTGCGGATACCCGTGAACCGGCGGTTTCGCTGGGACGGGATACAAACCCCTGGCGCACCCCCCTGCCAATACTTTGTTAAGACATCATTTCAGAAGCAGGTCCGAATGTAAGTACAAAGCCTTGACAGGCGCGTGACTCGCGGCCTACACCTTGGAGGCATCCGGGCCCGGATCCACGCCTTCCCAAAACCCGGTTGCCGGCATCCCCCGCACGAGGAGCGACGCGCATGCCTGAGCCCACCGAATCGTTCGATCTCATCACCATGGGACGTATCGGGGTCGATCTCTACCCCCTGCAGACCGGTGTGCCACTGCCGCAGGTCGAGTCCTTCGGAAAGTTCCTCGGCGGCTCCGCGGCCAACGTAGCGGTGGCCGCGGCCCGCCTGGGCCGCAGCACCGCGGTGATCACCCGGACGGGGAACGACCCCTTCGGCACCTATCTGCACCAGGCTCTGAAGGGGTTCGGTGTCGACGACCGGTTCGTCACACCCGTGGACGCCTACCCGACCCCGATCACGTTCTGCGAGATCTTCCCGCCGGACGACTTCCCCCTCTACTTCTACCGCCGCCCCAAGGCCCCGGATCTGGAGATCCACACCGACGAACTGGACTTCTTCGCCATCCGCTCCGCACGCATCTTCTGGATCACCGGCACGGGCCTGAGCGAGGAGCCCAGCCGCTCCGCCACGCTCGCCGCCCTCAAGGCACGGGACAAGGCGGGCACCACGGTCTTCGACCTGGACTGGCGCCCCATGTTCTGGCGCAGTGACATCAGCGGCTCCCGCCGCGGGCCCGAGACCGCGCGGCCGTACTACGCCGAGGCGCTGCGCCACGTCACCGTGGCGGTCGGCAACCTCGACGAGTGCGAGATCGCCACCGGCGTACGCGAACCGCAGGCCTGCGCCGAGGCACTCCTGGAAGCCGGCGTGGAACTCGCGGTCGTCAAGCAGGGCCCCAAGGGGGTGCTCGCCGTGCACCGCGACGGTACGACGGCCGAGGTGCCGTCCGTGCCCGTGGAGGTCGTCAACGGACTCGGTGCCGGGGACGCCTTCGGTGGCTCGCTCTGCCACGGGCTGCTCTCCGGCTGGCCGCTGGAGAAGACCATGCGCTACGCCAACGCGGCCGGAGCGCTCGTCGCCTCGCGTCTCGCCTGCTCCTCCGCGATGCCGACCGAGTCGGAGGTCGCCGACCTCCTCGCCCGCGGCTGACCGCCCGGGCGAGGCGTCCTCGTACGCGGCGGACCGCCGCCCCCTCTGGACGGAGCCTGTCTTGAGCATCAGCATCCCCGACCTGGCCACGGTGCGCGCCCGGCACCCGGAGGCCATCGCCGAAGCCGCCGCCCGCCGCGTCCGCCGCCCGCTGATCGGCGACAGCGGCCGCCTCATGAT
>CBFHCJ010000629.1:0-4255 GCA_965654005.1 uncultured Streptomyces sp.
GCTCTCACTCAGTCAGAGCACGCCCCCCCACCCCCCTTGCCGGGGTGGGGCGGTACCGTTTGTCGTACGCCCCCCGCCGCCGCGTAGGGCGGGGGGCGCCGCCCACGGGCCGAGCCTCCCCGCCCGGACACCGCAGGTGACGACGAGCCTGTGTCTGGCGCGCGAGGGGAGTCGCGCCTTCCTCGTCCTGCTTGGAAGCGTAGATGCCACACTCCAGCGATTAAGTCCCCCGAACGGGTGACGTTAAACCGCGATCGTTTGGGGATGTGGCATCTATGTGGCATTCGATCATAGAAGCGGCCCCCCGTTCGAATAGAACGAGGGGCCGTGACCCTTCTGACCTGCTGCGCAAGCTGTGCCCCCGGCAGGATTCGAACCTGCGACACCCGCTTTAGGAGTTCGGTCCGTGCGCGGCCCGGCAGCTGCCGCCGCATGATGCGACAGTCGGACAGAGACGCTGGTGTACGTTCCCGTCCGGCGTCGTTGATGTCAGTCGTGGATGTCAGAAGTCTTGTGATCTGTAGCCCTAGCCGGACCGGTCGCTGACGGTCATACCGGTCGGCCTACGGTCCTGCGAGGATGCCGCCGGACGGGGTCGGGTTGTGTGGTTACTGCACTTCGCTGCTGCACGGCAATCCCTACTTGAACAAGGTGATCACGGCGGCTACCGCACTCACGACTCCGGCGACAGCCCCCACAACCTCGTGGCGCTTGAACCATGGCATGACCTTGTTCATTTCCCTGGGTGTACTATTCTCAGCACACTGCTCGGTGTGCTGGCTTGGCTTAGTGCACTGGTGCTGAGGTAATGCTTCCATGCGGGCATTCCTTGAGTCGCAGTTGGAGAGCCGTTACGTCCGAATCTCTGGCAGGAGAGGCGTTACGGCTCTTTGGCTTACCCACGTGCAGGCGTGGAAGCAACGGACCCTATCAGGCCCTGCGGCAACTCTCCCCTCACGCATGAGACTTGGGCTGCGCCGCAGGGCGACGGTCACTGTCATGTTGAGCCTCCAAGGCGCCCGCAAGTGCGATACCACGGGCGGGTTTTGCAGTGCGCTGCGCTACGGGCCTGGGTGGCAGATCGGACACTAGCAATGGCGTCGCCACAACGCCTGCCGCGGCCACACAGACTAGACAGGCCCGGGTGAGCGTTTCGACATTGCTAATACACTCAAGTTTCAGCCACCCTAGATTCAGCTGAGCAGGCATTATTCGCGGTCCGCGGAGCGGCAAACTATTTTGACCAGGGGTTCTATTCAATAGATCCATCCCCGAAGTCTGCAAAAGGATGGCTGAATCCTGTCGCACGCACGCCGCTTGAGCGTTAATCACGTGGTTGGTGGAGTCGCGATCGCCGAGTCAAGCCGCCGACGATCTTGAAAACCGTCGTGGCGCGAGTCGGGCAGGCGGGCGCGGCCCGCTGGCGATTGAGCAAGCTAACGATTGATCGGGATCTCGTAGACGATCTCGCAGTGAGCAGCGGGCACCACGATGTCCGCCGTCTCCACGGGCCGCCCGTAGTCGCTGTAGTACGTCCGCCGGATGTGCGTCACGAGCGCGGCCTTCTGGATGCCCAGTAGCGACGCTTCCTCGGTGCTCGCCTGCCTCGGCTCCGGCTGCTCCACGGCATGGCTGACCGTGACCCCGATCGCGGCCATGCGGTTCACGACCCCGGCGCCCGCGTGGGGCCCACCTTCGGGCAGTACGACGAGAGTGCCGGCCGTGAGGTCGTACGGCTCCCAACTCGTCGACAACTGCACCGGCCTGCCGTCCGCCAGGAACTCGTACGTCGTCCGGACACACAACTCACCCTCGGCGATACCGAGCCGCGCCGCGATCTCCCTCGGTGCCGGCACCTTGGCGTCCGTCCGGCTCTCCCAATCCCCTTGCCTGCCCACGGCCTTCATATCGGCCCGGAACGGCGATCCGCTGGGCTGCTCGCGGGCGGTTGACCGGACAACCCGAACCCGCTGCCGGGGCTCGGCGACGTACGTGCCCGATCCGGCCCGCCCCTCCAGCACGCCCTGAGAGATCAACAATTCCTGCGCCCGGCGGACCACGTTCTCGCCCACGCCGCACTCCTGGCCGATCTGGGCGCGGGAGGGCAGACGGTCGCCCGGCTCCCATACGTGCTCCGCGATGCGCTGCCGAAGCTCGTCGGCGATGCGGAGATAGGGCGGCTGCTCAGGCATATGGAAAATCTAGTCCACTAGCTCTAATCTAGTTAACTAGCTTCACTCAAAGTGATCGCTGGTGACGGAGGCTGCCCTGTGCCCGCTTCGGGAGTTAGCGCGGCGGCCATCGCCGCCCGGCTGTCCGCTCTCGGGCTCCTCACGCGAGTGGAGGCACACCCCCGACACACCTCGGTGGAAGCGGAGGTGCCGGAATCAGTCTCCGCCGAGACATGGCGGGAGGTCCTGGACGTGGTGGCGGAGGCCGATCGGTTCGGGCTCCTCGCCACCAGCTTGGACGGCCGCACCCTTTGGGCGGTCGTACGCAAAACGGTCCCCACGACGGGCGATGTCGGGGGACCGGGCCATCAGCGATAGGAGCTGAACAGCGTGCTCAACCGTATCCGCCGTGCCCTCTCCCTCACCAGGGTGCGGACCTCCACAAGCGGCAGGCACCGCCGGCCGTTAACGCCCTCCACTCCCCCGGCGCTCCTTCCCGCCTCCGTTGACGTATTGACCCCCGTCCTGAGCCGGGCCTCTGCTGGCGAGGCGGCTCACCGGCCGGTGCTCACGGGGGAGGACGTCGCGCTCGTCCGCCCGTACGTGCTGGCCTGGGAAAGCCGCGTGCGGACCCGCGCGGTGGTTGTTGCCCAACACCTGCCGGCCGACGCGTGGTCGGCCCTCGCGGGGGTCAGCTGATGCCTCCACGTCGACAACCGCATCTCACAGACACCTCGACCGTCCCCTACCGCTCGACGGCCTGCTGGATCGGTACGCACCCCGCCTGCGCGGTGTCCTCCCCGGCCTCGGCGCCGGACGACCTCCCGGTGATCTACGAAGCGTGCGACTGCCCGTGCCACTTGTTGCCCGGCCGGTCCACGCCCGAGGGAGTGACGCAGTGAGCAACCGGGCCTTCGGCGGCGCGCTGGTCTCCAACATCGAGGTCACGGCGACCACTGTGCAGCGTGGCGACATCATCCAACTCGGCGGCCGTGCCTGCCGGGTGAGAGACCTCTTCCAACTTCCCCAGGGAGCGAAGCAACTGGTCTTCGAGTCGGGCGAGTTGCTGACCATACACACCCGTACCCGGCTCGTCGCCGTGCGGACACTGAGAAGGCGGTGACCGGGCCCATGCCTTCCCGCCACCAAGACATCGCGCACGACCTACGCCACCAGATCACGAGCGGTCGTATGCAACCCGGCGAACGCCTTCCTTCCGAAACCGTCCTGGCCGACCGGTACGCGGTCAGCACAGTGACGCTGCGGCATGCTCTCGCGATGCTCCAGGGCGAAGGCCTGGTCGAAAAGATCCACGGAAAGGGAAACTTCGTCCGCCGCCCCCTGCGTAAGATCATGTACGTCGGTGGCTGGGGAACGCTGGACCCGTGGACCGCGGCCGGCCCAGCCTTGCGCGTTACCGTTCGCAGCAACACCGTTCAGGCCGACGGGCACCTCACGACTCTCTTGAAGGTGCCCACGGGCAGCCCTCTCGTGGAGTTCTTCTGCCTCAGCCTCGAAGGGGCGTCACCGCACGGGCTGGCCCGCATCTACCTGCCGCGTGACTTGGCTCCGGCTGGAGTGCTCGACGATGACTCCGCGGGCCGTGAGGCAGTCACAAGATTCGCCGTCCTCGGTCCTCCGCCGGCCGCTGTCCGGGAGACGGTGTGCGCCCGCCCAGCGACGCTGGATGAATCCGCGGCTCTCCGGATCAGCCCCACGGCGGTTGTCCTCGCGATCACCCGCATCGCGACCGACTCCACTGGCCGAGTCGTCGAAGCCGCGCTCCTGGCCTTCCCAAGAGATCGCGTCGACGCGGTCTTCACCACACACCACGTGATCGACGAGGGGCAGACCCAAGCATGACGGCGCCGAACGAACTGCGGCTTCTCCCGTGGGCGGGTCCGGAAGGTAAGCCCTGCTACCTGAGCACCGACGACCGGGGCGGCTACATCTCCCGCCTGGCGGACAACATCGAAGCAGCCCAACTCGACGCTGCGACCGAACTGCTGGAACAGGCTTCGGAAGCCCTCGACGATCCGGACGCGGACCCGGACGAGACGCGGCGCCTGGCGACGGAACTGACC
>CBFHCJ010000630.1:0-4250 GCA_965654005.1 uncultured Streptomyces sp.
TGTCCGGCGGCAACCAGCAGAAGGTCGTCCTCAGCAAGTGGATCTTCGCGGGTCCGGACGTGCTGATCCTGGACGAGCCCACGCGTGGCATCGACGTGGGTGCCAAGTACGAGATCTACACGGTCATCGACCAGTTGGCCGCCCAGGGCAAGGCGGTCGTCTTCATCTCCTCCGAGCTGCCGGAGCTGCTCGGCATGTGCGACCGCATCTACACGATGGCGGCGGGACGGCTGACAGGTGAGGTGCCACGGGCCGAGGCCACGCAGGAAGTGCTGATGCGCCACATGACGAAGGACAAAGAGGTAACCCGATGAGCACGGATGTGACCGCCAAGACCCCGGCCCCCGCGCCGCCGGGCACAAGCGGATCGGCCGGTGACAACAACCTGCTCCAGCTGATGCTGAACGGCCTGCGCCGCAACATGCGGCAGTACGGCATGCTGATCGCTCTCGGCCTGATCGTCGTGCTCTTCCAGGTCTGGACCGGCGGGGACCTGCTGCTGCCGCGCAACGTCTCCAACCTGGTGCTGCAGAACAGCTACATCCTGATCCTCGCGATCGGCATGATGCTGGTGATCATCGCCGGGCACATCGACCTGTCGGTCGGCTCGCTGACGGCGTTCGTGGGCGCGTTCGCGGCCGTGCTGACGGTGCAGCACAGTGTGGCATGGCCCATCGCCCTGGTGCTGTGCCTGCTGGTGGGCGCGGTCGCGGGCGCGGTACAGGGCTATCTGATCGCGTATCTCGGCATACCGTCGTTCATCGTCACCCTCGCCGGGATGCTCCTCTTCCGCGGACTGACCGAGATCCTGCTCAAGGGGCAGACCCTCGGCCCGTTCCCGGACGGGCTGCAGAAGCTCGGCAACGGCTTCCTGCCCGAGGTCGGCCCGAACACCAACTACCACAACCTCACGCTGCTGCTCGGCCTCGTCCTGATCGCGGCCGTGGTGTGGCAGGAGGTGCGCGACCGGCGCCGGCAGCAGGAGTTCTCCCTCGACCTGCTGCCCGCGCGGATGTTCGCGCTGAAGCTCGTCGCCCTGGTCGCCGCGATCCTCGCCCTCACGATGCTGCTCGCCAGCTACCAGGGCGCGCCGATCATCCTCATCATCCTCGGCGTCCTGGTGGTCGGTTACGGCTACGTCATGCGCAACGCCGTCTTCGGCCGCCACATCTACGCGATCGGCGGCAACCTGCCGGCCGCGAAGCTGTCCGGCGTCAAGGACAAGCGGGTCACCTTCCAGGTGTTCCTGAACATGGGCGTGCTCGCGGCCCTGGCGGGTCTGGTGGTCGCCGCCCGTCTGAACGCGGCCTCGCCGAAGGCGGGCGTGAACTTCGAACTCGAAGCGATCGCCTCGTCGTTCATCGGTGGCGCGTCCATGAGCGGCGGTGTCGGCACCGTCCTCGGCGCGATCATCGGTGGTCTCGTCCTCGGTGTGCTCAACAACGGTATGAACCTCCTCAGCGTCGGCACCGACTGGCAGCAGGTCATCAAGGGCCTGGCCCTGTTGGTGGCAGTCGGCTTCGACGTGTGGAACAAGCGCAAGTCCGGTTCGTAGGTCAGCTCGGGCCCCGCCTGTCACAGGCGGGGCCCATCCTTTGTGGGAGCCGCACGTGGAACTGAACAGACGCACGGTCATCGCGGGAGCGGCGGCAGCGGGTATCGCAGCGACCGCTATCGGTACAGGCACGGCACAGGCCGCCTCGGAAAGCACCTCGGGAGGCGCCTCGGGAGGCAGGAAGCCGGTGAAGGAGCTCTTCGGCGAACTGGCCGACGGCACGAAGGTCCACCGCTGGTCGCTGGAGAACGGCGGGACCCGCCTGAAGGTCCTGAACTGGGGCGGTGTGGTCCAGGTCCTGGAGATCCCCGACCGGCACGGCCGCTACGCCAACGTCTCCCTGGGCTTCGACAACATCGACGACTACGTGGCGAAGACCCCGTACTTCGGCGCCCTCATCGGCCGCTACGGCAACCGTATAGCCAAGGGCCGGTTCACCCTGGACGGCAAGAGCCACCAACTGTCCGTCAACGACGGCGTGAACAGCCTGCACGGCGGCAAGCAGGGCTTCGACAAGCACATCTGGGACATCGAGCCCTTCACCGAGGGCTCCGACGTCGGCCTGCGCCTGCACTACACCAGCGTCGACGGCGAGATGGGCTACCCCGGCACGCTCAAGGCGAAGGTGACGTACACCCTCACCAAGCACGGCGACTGGCGCATCGACTACGAGGCCACCACCGACAAGGCCACGGTCGTCAACCTCACCAGCCACGTCTACTGGAACCTGGCCGGCGAGGGCAGCGGCACGATCGAGGACCACGAGCTGAAGATCGACGCCTCCCGCTACACGCCCACCGACGCGGGCCTCATCCCCACCGGTGAGCCGGCGAAGGTCTCCGGCACCCCCTTCGACTTCCGGCACGCCAAGGCCATCGGCCGGGACATCCGGGCCGGTCACCCGCAGCAGGTCCAGGCGAAGGGCTACGACCACAACTGGGTCCTGGACAAGGGCATCACGGCCAAGCCCGAACACATCGCCACCCTCCACGACCCGCGCTCCGGCCGCACCCTGAAGATCGCCACCGACCAGCCGGGCCTGCAGTTCTATTCGGGCAACTTCCTGGACGGCACGCTCGTCGGCACCGGCGGCCACACCTACCGCCAGGGCGACGCGCTCTGCCTGGAGACCCAGCACTTCCCGGACTCGCCCAACCACGCGAACTTCCCGTCGACGGTGCTGCGGCCCGGGCAGACGTACCGGACGACGACGATCCACACGTTCAGCGCGTAGACGCTCCGCTGAGAGGCCGCGGGGAACTGCGGACCGGCTGTGGCTGGTCGCGCCCCGCGGCGGAGCCGCATATCGACCGAGCGCCTGCCGCCGCCCCGGCCGCGGCCGGGGCGGCCTCGGCATGCCCGCCGCGGGCGGCCTCACGGCGGCCCAGGTTCGCGGCCGCACCCCACCCGGAACCGGTCCCCGCGCCCGTGGGCCGTCCGGTGGCGGGGGCGATGTACAACCAGGTGGGCTGAGCGGCACGACCCACAATTCTGCGACTTATGTCCGATTTGCCCATACATACCACAAAGCACCGCTAAGTAACCATTTACATCATTAAGCCACTTTCACCTGAAACGCGTGACGCAATTCACTTACGAAGCGCCTTAGTGCTTTACCTGCCTCTTAACTTCCTGATTTCCTGCGCTCAGCCCTCTCCGACCATCCGAGAGCAACTAGCCCACATAGTAAAAAGCGTAATTGTCCAGTTATTCCCGGCGGCTAAGAATGTCCCCGCCGCAGCGCACCGCTAAACGAAATGCGGTGCTGTTTTGTCGAGGGGAACCGGCAACTGCGGATGATGCAATCCCTGGAAAAGGACCGCACCATGCCCCGTCATGCCGCCAAGCGCCCGTCTCGGGCTCGCAGGCTCTCCGCCGGTGGAGCCGTCACCGTTGGCACGCTCGCCCTGGCCTGCACGCTCTCCCTCGGGACGGCCCAGGCCGCGAGCGCTGCCCCGGCCACCGCACGTACCACGGCCCAGGCCGCCGGTACGCTCACGTACACCGTCCAGCTCGGCGACCATCTGGCTGCGATCGCCCGGTCCTACAAGGTTCCGGGGGGCTGGCCGGCCGTCGCGTCGGCCAACCACCTCTCCAGCCCCTACATCATCCAGCCTGGTCAGGTCCTGACCCTGCCCACCGGGTCGTCCGCACCTGCCAAGGCGCCGGTCACGGCGCCCGTCAAGGCTCCCGCCGCCGTCAAGACCTACGCCAACAATCTCGACGGCTGGATCAAGCACTCGCTGGCGGTCATGGCGCAGAACAAAATCCCGGGAAGCTACAACGGCATTTACCGCAACATCATGCGCGAGTCCTCCGGCAACCCGAAGGCGATCAACCTCTGGGACTCGAACGCCGCGAAGGGCACCCCGTCCAAGGGCCTGCTGCAGGTGATCCAGCCGACCTTCAACGCCTACCACGTGCCGGGCACCTCGTGGGACATCTACGAGCCGGTCGCCAACATCACCGCCGCGTGCAACTACGCGTACCACCGCTACGGCTCGATCGACAACGTCAACGGCCCTTACTGACCAGGGACGACCAGCCCGGCACGGCCACCTCGGCCCGTACGGTCCTGCCGGGCGGCGGCTCACCTGTCACAACCTCCCCCCGGTCGGCGAGGGCGTCGACGAGTACGAGCCCACGGCCGCCGGCGTCCAGGGGCGCCGGCGGCCTTCGTACGTCGCCCGGTCCC
>CBFHCJ010000631.1:0-4222 GCA_965654005.1 uncultured Streptomyces sp.
GCCCTCGGGGACGACGCCCTGGTGCTCTCGCACCGCCTGGGGGAGTGGGCGGGCCATGCGCCCGTCCTCGAGGAGGAGGTCGCGCTCGCCAACATCGCCCTGGACCTGCTGGGCCAGGCCCGGGTACTGCTGTCCATGGCGGGCGACGAGGACGAACTGGCGTACCTCCGCGAGGAGCGCGCCTTCCGCAATCTGCAGCTCGTGGAACAGCTGAACGGCGACTTCGCGCATACGATCGCCCGCCAGCTGTACTTCTCCACCTATCAACGGCTGCTGTACAGCCAACTGGCGGCTGGAAAGAGCGGGTTCGCGGCACTCGCGGCCAAGGCGGTCAAGGAGGTCGCCTACCACCAGGACCACGCCGAGCAGTGGACACTGCGGCTCGGTGACGGCACGGACGTCAGCCACGAGCGGATGCGGCGCGCGTGCGAGGCGCTGTGGCGGTTCACGGGGGAGATGTTCCAGCCGATCGAGGGTGTGGACGTCGACTGGGCGGGAATGAAAGCCGCCTGGCTGGAGTCGGTGGGCGACGTACTGCGCCGGGCCGCCCTGGAGGTCCCCGAGGGACCGCAGTCGGGGGCATGGACCGCAGGCGCCGGACGGCAGGGCCTGCACACCGAATTCTTCGGACGGATGCTCGCCGAGATGCAGCATCTGCACCGCAGCCATCCGGGGGCGTCATGGTGACGACCACAGCCCTCGAAGAGGAACTGCGCCGACTCGCCGGCTCCGTCCCCGACCCGGAGCTGCCCGTGCTCACCCTGGAGGAGCTGGGTGTCCTGCGGGCAGTCCATGTCCTAGGCCCGGACGCGGTGGAGGTCGAACTCACCCCGACCTACACCGGCTGCCCAGCGATCGAGGCGATGGCCCAGGACATAGAGCGGGTGCTGCACGAGCACGGCGTACGGCAGGTCGCCGTGCGCACGGTCCTCAGCCCCGCCTGGTCGACGGACGACATCTCCGACGAAGGCCGCCGCAAACTGCGGGAGTTCGGGATAGCGCCGCCACGCGTACGGCAGCGGCAGCCGTCCGGGCCGGTGACGGTGGAGCTGGGCCCGACGCGTACAACCGCCGGCTCCCCCGAACCGGCACCGCTGAGTGCGGCCTCCTCCCCCGAGCCGGACGGCCCCGTGTACTGCCCGTACTGCGGATCCCCCGCGACCGAGTTGCTGAGCCGTTTCTCGTCCACCGCGTGCAAGGCGCTGCATCGATGCCTGGACTGCCGCGAGCCGTTCGACCACTTCAAGGAGTTGTGATGGCCCGGTTCCACCCGCTCCCGGTGGCCGCGGTCGACCGGCTCACCGACGACTCCGTGGCACTGACCTTCGCCGTGCCGCCGGAACTGCGCGAGGACTACCGGCACGCGCCCGGTCAGCACCTCGCCCTGCGCCGCACCGTCGACGGCACGGAGATACGGCGCACGTACTCGATCTGCTCCCCCGCCCCCGCTCCGGACGAGGAGGGTCCGCGCACGCTGCGGGTCGGGGTGCGGCTGGTCGACGGCGGGGCCTTCTCCACCTACGCGCTCAAGGAGATAGCCGTCGGCGACGAGCTTGAGGTGATGACACCGGCGGGACGGTTCACGCTGGAGCCCGCGCCCGGGCTGTACGCGGCGGTGGTGGGCGGCAGCGGGATCACGCCCGTGCTGTCGATCGTGACAACACTGCTGGCACACGAGCCGCGGGCCCGGTTCTGCCTCATACGCAGCGACCGGACATCCGCCTCGACGATGTTCCTGGACGAGGTCGCTGACCTCAAGGACCGTTTCCCCCAGCGGTTCCAGCTGGTCACGGTGCTCTCCCGGGAGGAGCAGCAGGCGGGCCTGCCATCAGGGCGGCTCGACCGGGAGCGGCTGTCCGGGCTGCTGCCCGCGCTGCTGCCGGTGGAGAAGGTCGAGGGCTGGTTCCTGTGCGGTCCGTTCGGGCTGGTGCAGTCCGCGGAGCGGACGCTGCGCGGGCTCGGGGTGCCGCGGACGCGTATCCACGAGGAGATCTTCCACGTGGACGACGGAGCCCTGGCCGCGCCGTCCGTACCGGCCCCCACGCGCAGCACGGTGACCGCCCAACTCGACGGACGTGGAGGGACCTGGCCGGTCCAGGACGGCGAGTCGCTCCTGGAGACGGTGCTGCGCAACCGGCCCGACGCGCCCTACGCCTGCAAGGGCGGGGTGTGCGGGACCTGCCGGGCCTTCCTGGTCTCGGGCGAGGTGCGGATGGACCGCAATTTCGCGCTCGAGCCGGAGCAGACGGACGCGGGGTATGTGCTGGCCTGCCAGTCGCATCCGGTCACGGAAACGGTGGAGCTGGACTTCGACCGATGAGTTCCTCCGTTAGGCCGTTCCCTGCTTCTGGAACTCTCTCTTGACACTCCGTCAGATCTGCCAGGGTCAGTCAGACCAACCAGACCAACCAGACCAGTCAGATCAGTCAGATCAGCGGATCCGTCAGAAGGACAGACGTGGACTTCACCCTCAGCGAGGAGCAGCAGGCGGCGGGAGGCAGCGCAGGCCGTGTTCGCCGGGGTCACGCCGGACGGAGTGCCCAGTCGAGGACGGCGGCAGCCGCGGCCGTCCAGGCCTACGGCAGCGACGAGGTGAAGGAGGAACTGCTCGCGCGGGCAGGTCCGCTCGGCCCCGCGGCGGCCCACGAGGAGACGCTGGTAGACGTGCTCTGGCGCATCCGCTGGGATGAGCGTCGGCCGCCGCACGGCCAGGCGGATTACAGAACGAAGCCGGGCTCGCCCTTGGCGTCCACGACCGGGCGGCCCGCGGCGGCCCAGACCTGCATACCGCCGTCGACGTTCACCGCGTCGAAGCCCTGCTGGACCAGGTACATCGCGACCTGGGCCGAGCGGCCACCGGAGCGGCAGATCACATGCACCCGGCCGTCCTGCGGCGCGGCCTCCGTGAACTCGCCATACCGCTCGACGAACTCACTGATGGGGATGTGCAGCACCCCTGCGGCATGACCCGCCTGCCACTCGTCGTCCTCGCGGACGTCCAGCAGGAAGTCGCCGTCCTTGAGGTCCGCGACCTCGACCGTGGGCACACCAGATCCGAAATGCATACCCCGACGCTACCCGACGCGAGCGCGAACGTGCCCGGGCCCGGATATCGGCCCGGAGGGTTCGGCCCGGAGGGTTCGGCCCGGAGGGTTCGGCGCGGATGAAGCAGGGGATACCGGGGTGCTCAGTCGATACGCAGTGCTCAGCCGCGCAACGCCTCCAGCTCGGCTTCCTTCTCCGCGACCTGCGCCAGTAGCTGCTCCGCGATCTCCTCGAGAAGACGGTCGGGGTCGTCGGGGGCCAGCCGGAGCATCGAGCCGATCGCGCCATCCTCGAGCTCGCGGGCCACGAGCGTGAGCAGTTCCTTGCGCTGGGCGAGCCATTCGAGGCGGGCGTAGAGCTCCTCGCTCCGGCTCGGCCTGCGCTCCTCGGGGACGGGACCGGCGGCCCACTCCTCCGAGAGTTCGCGCAGCAGAGCCTCGTCGCCACGGGCGTAGGCGGTGTTGACCCGGGCGATGAACTCGTCGCGCCGCTTACGCTCCTCCTCGTCCTGGGCGAGGTCGGGGTGGGCCTTGCGGGCGAGCTCGCGGTAGAGCTTGCGGGCCTCCTCGCTGGGGCGAACCCGCTGCGGGGACCGGACGGGCCGGTCCGTCAGCATGGCCTGGGCCTCCGGGAACAGTCCTTCCTCGGAGTCCATCCAGCCGTGGAACAGCTCCTCGACGCCCGGCATCGGCATGACCCGGGCGCGTGCCTCGTGGGCGCGGCGTATGTCCTCGGGGTCGCCGGAGCGGGCGGCCTGTGCCTCGGCGATCTCCGCCTCCAGCTCGTCGAGGCGCGTGTACATCGGCCCGAGCCTCTGGTGGTGCAGCCGTGAGAAGTTCTCGACCTCGACGCGGAAGGTCTCCACGGCTATCTCGTACTCGATCAGCGCCTGCTCGGCGGCCCGCACGGCCCGCTCCAGCCGCTCCTCGGGCCGCGCCCCGCTTCTACCGGTACCGGTCTCCTCGGCCGCGGCCTCTGCGGAACCGGCCAAGCCCTCGGCGACCGGCTCCTCGGCGGTGGACATGGACTCGCTCTGCTCGGCTTCGGGCGTCGTCACCGGACCAGCGTAAGACACGTCCGCGGCCCCCTTCCCCGGTCCGCAAAGGTCCGGGGCCTCTCCCTCCCCGTTACCTTTCTCGTGGCCCCGCAATGGGGCGCCTGGCCCCCGGGCCCGGTA
>CBFHCJ010000632.1:0-4212 GCA_965654005.1 uncultured Streptomyces sp.
TCCGGGCTGGACGCGCCCTTGAGCAGCATGAACCGGGCGGCCAAGGTCGGGTCCCAGAGCAGGTCGTCCTCTTGGGTCGCCCCGAGCTTGCCGTCCTCGAAGCCGGGTTCGTACCGACGCAGCCAGCGGTAGAACGCATAGGCGTTCGTGGTGAAGCCCTCGCTACCACCGGAGTCGCTTACAACCTGCTTGATTGCCATGTGGCGGCCGGAGCCATCGCCGAGCGGGTAGGTCTTCTTCAGAACGTGCTTTACCAACAGCTTCCAGTCTTCCGGGTACGCGCCGGGGTTGACCCATAGGTGCTCACCGTCCTCGTCGAGCCGGTCGGACTTCTTGATCTCGAAGCGGTCGATGACCCAGATGTCGAGGCCCGCGCCGATGCCGTGTACTTGGACGACGAAACGGTTCTTCTGCAAGTCGATGGTGGCGATCAGGAAGCGCACACCCCACGGCACAACCCGGTCGCCGTAGTTCTTGGCGCGTGCCTTCAACTGCTCGGGAACCCGGAGATCGGCCTGCGACTTGGGCAGGTAGGCGAGCCCTTGATCGACGTTAATGGTCGTCTTCAGGGCCTTCTCGGACCCGGTGTTGACGTATTCCTCTTCGGCCTTGAGCCAGTTGAGATAGAGGGTCTTCCAGTCAGAAAAAGCAGCGCACACGCCCTTGAGCCAGAAGCTCGCGATGTCAGAGCGCATCTTGTCACCGACCAAGGTCTTCTCTGGCGTCCACTGCTGGCCGTCGCCCACCCACCGGGCTTCCTCGGCGTTCATGACGTGCTTGCCCGGCCCCTCCATCCCGTCGTTCGACGGGTCGTGGGAGTAGATTTGCCCGCAGTGGGGGCAGTCCATGTGCGCGCCCTCGGCCTGCTCCATCTGGTCCTTGGAGTCGTTGGTCCGCAGCAGGTTGAAGTTCGGCTCAAAGGCGTTGTGGCAGGAGATGCAGTGCCAGTAGTAGAGCCGCCGGTCGCCACGGTTATAGAGGGACAGGATGCCCGTGGTTGCAGGGGCTTCGTGCGGGGTCTTCCGCTGCCACTTCGGATCGGTGATGACGCGGCCGGGGGATGATTCGACGGCAGTCATGCCGTGGGATCGGAACGATGTCGCACGCTTGCGGGCCAGATCGAAAGGCGAGCCTTCGTCGTCCACGTCCTCGACCATGCGGTCGTAGTCCGTCAGCCAGAGCCGGGGGATCGGTCGGCCGGAAAGCTGGTTGATCGTAGGCCACGAGAGGGTCAGCAGCATCCCGCTCATGTACTTCTTGTCGTAGGTGTTGTCGGCGTCCCGACGCGGCAGCAGGCGCTCACCGACGGCGGCCGTATGCCGGTGCAGGCGCTCGACACGACGGATCGAGAAGTCGCGGGCGGTGTCCTGCGCTGTCTGGATCAACATCAGGTCAGCCGGGTCGCAGATGACCGAGTAGGTCTGCCAGTTGAGGAACATGTCGGTCTTGCCGCACTGCGCGGGGCCGACGAAGACCATGCCGGTGAACTCCCGGCTGTTGAGGATGTCCATCGGCTCCGTGAGGTACGGCGTCATGCTGTTCTTCCACGGGCCGACATAGGACCCTTGGTTCTCCAGCTTTCGGTACTTCTCGGCCGCCTGCGACACGCTCAGGCGCTCGGGCGGGCGGACGGCCTCGGCCGCCTGCACCATCATCTGTTCGAGCGTCTTAAATGAGATTTGCAAGGTCTTCTTCCAGATCGGGATCGAGGTTGTCGCTCTCAGGCTCGGCTTCGTCCACATGGTCCTTGGTGGTCGGCAAGGTCGCCCTGCTGGTGGGGATTTTCACCAGTTCCTCGTAGACCTTCTGCTGGAGTTCATCGACCTTCATGACCAAGAACTTCAACTGCTGGGGCGTGATCGCGGTCTCGCGCTCCATGTCGTCGAGCCACAACTGCGTAGCGAACTTGATGGCTTGGAACGCAGCGCTGAACACGTCGAGCACGTCGGCCGTATGCCAGAGATGCCCGGCCTCCCGCTCCCACTCCTGCCGGAGTTTCTTCGCCCGCCAATAGGACTCCTGAAGGCCGTTCGGAAGGTCAGTAATCTTGACCTTCTTCATGTCGATCTGGAGGGCGGGTTTGACGAGGTAGGGGATCGCCTCTTTCAGATTGTAGACCACGAAGGACCCGCGCTTCGTCGAGGGGCACTTCGCGAGCTTCTGGCGCACCGTGACCGCCGTCATCTGGAGCGCCTGCGCGAGCCATGTGGCCGTGACGCCGTTCTTCACCGCGCCGAGGTCCTGTTCCGGGTCAGCGTCGGCCGTGTTGATCTTGCCGCGCGCGATCCTCTCGGCGAACTCCCGGCGCTTGGTTTCCTCACGGGCCTTGCGGCGCAGTTCGACGCGCTCTTCCGGGGTGAGGTCGCCGATCAGGTCGTCAAGGTCTTCGCTCAGGGTACTCATGCTGCCTGCCTATACCATTCGTGTACTCGCTGGGCTTCTTCAACCCGGACCCTGACGGCCTCGGTGATTCGGTCCTGCGTCATCTTCTTGTCGCCCAGCAGATCGACGACCCGTTCGTCCACGGTCCCGCGCGTCAGGATGCGGTGGAGCATAACATGGTCGGCCTTCTGACCGGAGCGATGCAGGCGCTTGATGAACTGCCGGTAGAGTTCGAGGCTCCAATTCAAGCCATACCAGACCATGATGTTGCCGCCATGCTGGAAGTTGAGCCCGTGCCCGGCGCTGGCCGGGTGGGTCACCATCAGCTTGATCTTGCCTTCGTTCCAGTCCTTCGTATCGTTCTTACCCTCTCCGAATACACGGGCAAAGGGAAAACGCTTTTTGATGCGCTGGAGGTCGAACTGGAAGCTGTAGGCCAAGAGGATTGGCTTCCCCATGGCCTCGGTGACGATGCTCTCCAACTGATCGAGCTTGGCATCATGGACGTGCTCGGTGAACTGGACGATGTTGCCGTCCTCGTCTTCCTTTTCGAGGTACAGCGAGCCGTTGGCGAACTGGAGCAGCTTGTTCGTCAGGACGCCGCCGTTGACCGCCTCCAGATCGAACTCTTCCAAGACGAAGGTGCTCTCGAACTCCCGGTATTGCTTCTGCGCCTTGAGGGGCATCGTGACCCAATGGTCGCGGATCATCATGGGCGGCAGCTTGAGGTAGTCTTCCTCCCGCAGGCTGAAGAACACATCCTTGAGTTCGTCCATGATCTCTTTCTCAGACCATGCGTGCGGCTCCAGCTTGTGGGCGTATTTGTCCTCCCAGAACCACCGCCGCTTGAATGCGGTCATGGACGTGCCGAGGCGCTGGCCGCGATCCCCGACGAACACGGGCCCCCAGAGGTCGATAAGTCCGTTGGGCGCGGGGGTGCCGGACAGTTCGATGATCTTCTTGAACTTGTACCGCATCTGGCAGAGGACGCCGAACTCGGACATCAGCGATTCGCCGATGGTGCCGTCCTTGCGCTGCACGGGCTTTGTCTTCTTGTCGCCGCCCTTGAGCCTGCTGGCCTCGTCGTAGATCAGGCAGTCGTAGGGCCACTTCCGCGATCCCCAATACTGCCAGAGCCACTTCAGGTTCTCCCGATTGATGATAGTGACCTGCGCCGGGTAGCGGAGCGCGGCGAGCCGCTGTTCCTCGGTGCCGGTGACGACACGATAGGTCAGATGCCGGGCAAACGCCCATGTGGCGATCTCTTCCGGCCACGTATCCTCGGCCACCTTCAGCGGGGCCACGATAAGGGGGTGGGAGACCTTGTTGTCCCGCAGCAGGCGCACCAGCGCCCGGAGGACGGCCCCCGTCTTCCCTAGGCCCATCTCTGCGCCCAGAAACACATAGGGGAGGTTGTAACAAAGCTCGGACATCCAGACCTGATAGCCACGGAGGTTGTGCAGGCCGAGGATATGTTTAGGCGGGCCCTCGATCAGTTCGAGGGCTTCGATGTCGAACGGCCGTTTGATCAGCGCTTGCTTTTTGGTCGCGGCCATATCAATCCCAGAATACGAACTGCGTCAGCTATGTTGTCGCAAAAGTAGGCTTCGCCGCCGTGGTCGTTGATCCGCTTGCGCTCTCGCTCCTGCCCGATCTCGGGTGGATTGCCGGTGTCCTTGAACTCGATATGAACGTGGCGGCCGTCCTTCAGGAACCACCGATCCGGGGCGAACTTGCGGCCGGGGTAGCCGAGCTTGCGAACATGCCACCCGTCTTCCTCGGCCCAAGTGCAGATCGGTTTTTCGATACGGGCTTCCATCAGAAGAACGA
>CBFHCJ010000633.1:0-4211 GCA_965654005.1 uncultured Streptomyces sp.
GCGCTCGTTCAGGGGCCCGGAGGCCGCCTGAACGTGCGCACGGCAGGTCACCGGGGCAGGGCCCTCAGCAGCAGCCGGCGCGGACGGAGCGTGATGCCGATGCGGGGCCTGGCGTCGGAGCCGGGCGCCTGCTCGAAGCGGTAGGCGGACGCCACCGCCGCGGTGATGAGCGTGAGTTCGGCCATCGAGAAGTGGTCGCCCGGGCACTTCCGGTTGCCCACACCGAACGGAGTCATCGCGTACTTGGGGACCTCCTTGGACCGCTCCGGGAGCCAGCGGTCGGGGTCGAACTCCTCGTGCAGTTCGTAGGACCGTGGATCGTGCTGGATCGCGTACGGGCTGTAGACGATGTCCGCCCCGGCCGGAATGCGATACCCACCGAGTTCGGTTTCGGTCACCGCCCGCCGCGTCAATATCCATACGGCCGGGCGCACACGCAGTGTCTCGACGACCACATTCCCGGTGTGCGACAGCTTCCGGACGTCGTCGAATGCGACCGGGCGGTCACCCACGACGGTTTTCACCTCGTCACGGATCTTGTCCGCCTGATCCGGGTGGTCCGTGAGCACCTGGAGCAGCGATGTGATCGCGGAACCCACGGTTTCGCTCCCGGCGGTGACAATCGCCACGACCTGGTCGTGGATCTCCTGTTCCCCGATGGGCTCGCCATTCTCGTCCTTCGCCTCCAGCAGAGCCGTCAGCAAATCGCCCGGTTTTTGGCCGGAAGCCCTGCGGTCGGCCACGATCTCGTCGACCAGGAGATGCAAATCGGCCAGCGCCCGGTTGAATTCGAGGTTGGCCGGAAGCGGTACCCGATAAAGCGGTCCGAGCGGTATGACCATGCGTTGGTACATACCGCTGAACAGCGTGGCGAGCGCGGCACAGATACGGTCGGCCGCGGCGTCCATGTAGCCGCCGCGCATGAGGCAGCGGGCGGCGACGCGGACGGCCACGCGGAAGGCCTCCGCCGTGACGTCGACGGTGTCGCCGGAGCGCCAGCGCGCCACGAGCGCGTGCGCCTCCTCCGCCATGATCGGCCCGTAACCGGGGATGGCCTCCAGCCGGAAGGCGGGCTGGATCGCCCACCGTTGCCGCTGGTGCAGCGGCCCGTTGGTGGTGGCCACCCCCTGCTTGCCGAGCAGACCTTCGAGCGACTCCCACAACGGGCCGCCGATCTTGTAGTCGGTGCGGAGGGCGACGGCGCCGGCCAGTTCCCGGGCGGTGACGGCGTACAGCGTCTTCGGCCCGAGCCTCAGCCGTACGACATCGCCGTCGTCGCGCAGCCGGGACAGGAAGCCCAGTGGGTCGCGGGCCAGTTTCCAGCCGTGGCCGAGCACGGGGACGCCGCCCCTGGCGAGCGGCGGAACGCGCAACTCCGCCGACGCCTCGGTGCGGACCGTTTCGAGGGTCATTTCTCACCTGCCGCTTCGTTGTTGACGTACGGGGGTGTGGAGCGGTCCTCCCATGTGTCGACCCGGTAGCGACCGGACTCGTGGTGGAACCAGTACACGGTGCTGAACCAGTTCCGCATATTCGCGACGATCTCCTTGACGGCGACGCTCAGCTCCTTGCCCTGCACGGTCCCGTCCGCAAGGGTGTCGGCGAACCACAACACGTCCTTTTCTGCGGTGAGGAAATCCGATATGCATTCCTCGATCCGCCCCCTTACTTCCTTTATCGCCTCTTCGAGCGTCAGCCCCTCGTGGTGGATGAGACTGATTCCGAGATTGTGGACCTCGTCCCCCGCGATTTCCTTGGGAAGCGAGCACAGATCGTTGTACCAGGCGGCGAATTCCTGGCTCAGCAGGGCAGCCCGACGGTATGCGGGGTGTTTCCGTACGGCGTCGGGCAGTTCACATCGCGCGCTCGGCTCCAGCAGATCGGTCCAGATCCAGTGCGCGAAGGTGAGCCGCCGGAGTTCGAGGTACGCGTCGACCGTCGGGACCGTCCCCGAGGTGCGGTTACGGAATTCCCGGTCGTACGCCTCGATCACCGCGTGGAAGTGCCGGGCGAAGCGCGCGTTCCACTTCTTGCCGAGGAACGAGTACAACCGCACCATGCTGTCCGCGAACCCCGCGACCAGCGGATCCGGGTGGTGCAGATGGTGCCGTGGGGCATCCAGCGCCGCATGCAGTTGGAGCCTCAGCCTCCGCCAGGCCATGGGCCGGCGGTGGACGATGTCACGGTCGTGTCGGTCGTCCCAGACGAAGAACCAAGCGCTGTAGTCCGCTATCGCCTGCAGGACCTCCTCGGGGGCGCCGATGTAGTAGCCCGCCATGAGGTCCGTGTAGCACAGTCCGTCGGCATGCTCTTCTACCCTGTCCGCCGACATGAGCCGCTTTTCCAGCAGCCAGGAACGTGTCTTCTGCTGCAGACGGGGCCAATACGGGTGCAGTCGCCGGGGAAACGCGGCCTCGATCACCGGTAGGGAGAGCGCCGGTGGAACCGCGACCACGGTCGCCGTCGATGAAGTGCTGCGTGGGAAAGCTGGCACGAACAAACCCCTCTCAGCCGCCGGTTGGCGCTACCACCCCTTCCGTCGTGCCGGGCGTGCGCCGTTGTCATATCCCCGCGCTTTCCATTCAGCACCACAACTGACCAGTAAGGGAACGGATTTGCTTCACCACTACCTCACAGTGCCGAGAACCTCCCCTGTATGACCAAATATGGATTAATTCATACATACAAGGGATCGAATGTGCGTCGCACACACGAACGGCGCCTGGTCGGGTGGGGTACCCGGCCAGGCGCCGTCATCGAGGAGTCTCGGTGAGTCTCAGTCGTTGGCCACCACGGGGTACCGGGGCTCGTTCTCGGCCATCTGCCGCAGCGCGTCCTTGCGTTCACGCTTGGAGAGCCGGTCGATGTAGAGGTAGCCGTACAGGTGATCGGTCTCGTGCTGCAAACACCGAGCGAAGTAACCGGTGCCGCGCACCTTGATCGGGTTGCCCTTCTCGTCCTGCCCGGTCACCTCGGCGTAGTCGGGGCGCGCGAGCGGCGCGTACGCGGTCGGCACGGACAGGCAGCCCTCGTTGCTGTCGTCCAGGCGGCGCTTGTCGGTGGGCAGGTCGACCAGCTTCGGGTTGCAGACGACGCCGACGTGGCGTACGCCCTCGTCGTCCTGGCAGTCGTAGACGAAGACCTTCAGGTCGACGCCGATCTGGTTGGCGGCGAGGCCCACGCCCTCGGCGGTCCGCTGGCTGGCGAACATGTCCGCGACCAGCTGGTCCAGCTCCTCGCCGAACTCGGTGACGTCCTTGCACTCCTTGTGCAGCACCGGGTTCCCGACGACCGTGATCGGCCGCGAGGTGCCGCGCTCGCGCCAGGCCGCCTCCCGCTCCCCCGCGTCCTCGGTGTCGATGACGAAGCCCTCGTCGTCCCCGGGGAGCACGCCCGTGTGCTGCTGATCGGTGTCCTGCTGCGCCATGACCGACGTACGCCTTCCTGCAACCTGAGAGAAACCTGTGAGAAAACCTGTGAGAAAACCTGAGAGAAAACCTGCGAGTACAGCCTACGGGGCGCACTCACATGTCTTCCCCGTGATCCGTGTGCCCGCAGTGCGCCCGGGGTCCGCCTCAGCAGACCTCTTCGAGGTCCCGCCAGTCCCGGGAGTCCGGGCTGTCCGCGACCCAGCCGTCGAGCAGCCCGCGCACCAGCGAGGCGGGCGCCGCGATGCCACACTCGCGCTCGGGCACCCACAGCTGCCCGTCCGTGCGGTGCCCCAGCGGTCCCGGGTGTCCGGGCTCGCTGTGGTCATGCGGGTCGAGGTGCTCACCGTCGCCCTCGTCGGCCGGCATCCGGGACTCGGAGCACATACGGCACAGCAGCCGCACGGAAGAGGACCAGTCCTCGGCGGCGAAACCGGCGTCGGCGGCCAGCTGCTCCAGCGCGTCCCGGTCCTCCTCGGTCGCGGCCTCCAGCAACACGACCCAGGTGGGCACGGGGGAGGGCGCCCACAGCTCGATCTCGTCGAAGACGGGATAGGCGTGCCCGACGGCGGTCGTGCGCTCGCCGTGCGGTACTCCGTCGTGCAGCACGACCTCGCCCCAGCGGCGCCCCGAGGACGGCAGCGGGATGGAGAGCACCTCGATGCGGGCGGGGTCCAGCCTGCGCCCCCACACGACCTCGGCCTCACCCTCCGGCGACAGCCGCACGGCCGCGCTGCCCAGCTCCATCCCGGACGGCTCGTCGGAGTCGGTTGCACCTCCCCC
>CBFHCJ010000634.1:0-4184 GCA_965654005.1 uncultured Streptomyces sp.
TAGGGAGAAGCGACGACGGCCCCGCCGCGACGGGGGAGCACGGCGGGGCCTGAGGCACGCGTGCCCGGCCGGGGGCCGGTCATGCCTGTGGAATACGGGGAATTCCAAGAGGTCACCGCGCGGGTTCATCGGTCATCTGAGTGTCACCGCGCGGGCTCATCGGTCATCGAGACCGCCGTCGTCGTCGCGGAGCCTCCGCCACAGACGGGTGCGGTGCAATACGTAGAGGGCGACGCACAGGACGGCCACCTGCAACCCCACGGCGAGCAGCCAGAAGACGACGCCGCTCTCCAACTCATCGGTCATATAGGTGAAGTTCATGCCGAAGAACCCGGTCAGGAACGACAGCGGCAGAAAGATCACCGACACGATGGCCAGCCGGTTGATCACGCCGTTCTGCTCCCCCGACACGAGGGAGGAGTAGCTGACAAAGGCGCGCCGACAGGCGTCCTGGAGGGACTCGATGTGGGTGAGGACCAGCCTGGCGGAGTGCTGGAACTCACGGGCGAGTCGCTGGCGCGCCTCCGGAAAACCGGGGTGCATCATCCTGCGCGTGAAGATCTCGTCCGTCACCTGGAGGTAGGGCAGTAGCGAGTGGTGCAGGAGGGCCGCGCGTCGGCGCAGCAGTGCCAGGCGGTAGACCTGCTCGGGGTCCCGTTGCTGGAACATCTCGTCCTCCACGTCCTCCACCTCCAACAGTGCTTCCACCGCGGACCGGCGAAAGGTCTCCAGGGCCTCTTGGAGCAGCAGGAACAGCGTGGCCACGGTGTCGGAGGGCCGTTCGTGCCGCAACCGTGCTGTCAGGTTCCCGATCGGGCCCATCGGCCCCCGGTGCACCGTGACCAGGTACCGCTCGGTCACGAAGGCATGCACATGAATGACCCGGCCCGCTTCGACCACGGGTACGACGAAAGCGGCGCTGTCTCCCAGGAACTCGGCCCGCACGGCTTCGCCCTCCCTGCCGAGCCAGGTCAGGTCCTCGGTCTCCAGACCGAGCTGGTGGGCGACCGGCCGCTCGTCGGGAGACGACTCCTCGGGCAGCTGCAGGTCCACGAGCAGGAAACGGGATGTCGCGAGACGCTCACGTGCCTCCGCCACGTGTGTCTGAGTGACGATCCCTTCCGGCATCGACACCACCGATACGATCATCGTCCCTCGCTGTGGGTCACGGGCTGCGGCACTCCCAGCCTGCGCACACCCGGAAAGGCGCGCACACGCAGGGACTCGTTCGCACCGCTGGGTGGCCACCGATCGGGTGGGGGAGCGTCGCGGTGCGGGCGTCAGACGGCCGGAGGCCGACTGGCGGACCGCGCGTCCGTACGCTCCCGCTCGGCGGCGCGGCGCCGGGCGTCCGCCCAGTCGATGGGCAGGGCGACCAGGCGTCCGGCAGGTGGTGGATGTCCCCGGAGTTCGGGCTCGTCGATACGCGCCGAAGTCGACGAGCTCATGGACGAGTCGGGTCGGGAGGTCCGGAAGTCGGCACCCGCCGAGGAGATACCGGCCCTTTGGGCAGCCTGGCCTCGGCCCGGGAGGGCCATGCGACGGCCGCCTTGCGCAGGGCGCCTTCCGGGTGCGAGGGCGGGTCACTGGCGTGCCCCGGCCCCAGGCGTACCTGTCCGCCGCCCCGTGCCGCCGGCCCCCGTGCCCGGGAGGCCCCGGGGTGCGGTCCCGTGCCCCGTCTCGGAGCCCCGGGTGCGGTCCCGCGCCCCCTCCGGAAGCCCCGAGGGCGGCCCCAGGAGCCCCGTACGACCCCGCCGGACCCCGCGGCCACCGGGTTGAGGCGACGGACAGGAGGGATCATCCTGGACCGTATGGAGCAAGTCGCCGCTGCGGCGATCGTCGATGCCCGGGGCACGGTGACGGGGTGGAGCGAGGGTGCCCGGCAGCTGACGGGATACACGGCCGAGGAGGTCGTGGGGCGCGCGGTGCACAGGCTGCTCGCCGAGGACGTGCCGCTGCCGGGGCTGACCGCCCTGACCGGAACCGTCGTGCTGCGGCACCGTGAGGGTCACTCCCTGCCCGTGTGCCTGAGCTCCTACCCCGTGACGGGTGTGGACGGCATCCCACAGGGATTCGTGGTCACGACCGCGTCCGCGACGGCGGACTCGGTGCTGGTGGCCCAGGCCTTCCAGCAGGCGCCGGTCGCGATGTCCGTCCTCGACATCGGGCTGCGTTACCTCCGCGCCAACGACAGGGCCGGGGAGATCATGCAGGCCGACGCGGAGACGCTCGTCGGACAGTCGTTCCCCGACACCGTCGCCGAGGACGACGAGTCCGGCCGGCGTTTTCACCGCCATCTGCGCCAGGTCGCCGAGACCGGGCTCCCGGTGCACTACGAGAGCTTCACCCGCGCCCCGTCGGAGCGCCGGGAGCACGCCTGGACCATCGACATGTGGCCGGTGCACACGTCCTCGGACGAGGTGACCGCCGTCGCCGTCGCCGCCGTCGACAACAGTGAGCAGCACTGGGCCCGCCGGCGCCTGGGCCTGCTGAACGAGGCCGCCACCGCCGTCGGTACCACCCTGGACGTGGTGCGCACCGCGGAGGAATTGCTGGAGGTGGTCATCCCCCGGTTCGCCGACTTCGCCAGCGTGGATCTGCTCGACTGGGTCCTCGGAGAGGACGAACCGCCCGCGGAACAGGGCGGCGAGGTCGTGCTGCGGCGGATCGCCCACCGTTCGGTCACCGAGGGCATACCCGAGGCGGCCGTCAGGCTGGGAGACGCCGACACCTACTCGCCCCTCTCACCGCCCGCGCGTGCGCTGCGGGAGCGCCGGGCCGTGCTGCGCAGGGCAGGTGAACCGGACTTCGACCGCTGGGTGCACGAGCGCAACGCCCGGGGCATCGGCGACCCCGCGTCCCGCAAGGGTGCCCACTCCCTGGTGACGGTGCCGCTGCGGGCGCGTGGCACCACCATGGGCGTGGCGGTGTTCGTGCGCATCGGCAATCCGGACCCGTACGCCGCCGACGACGCCGTCCTCGCCGAGGAACTGGCGAGCCGGGCGGCCGTCTGTGTGGACAACGCCCGCCGGTTCGCCCGTGAACGGCTGACGGCGCTGGCCCTCCAGCACAGCCTGCTGCCGCGCGGCCTGCCGGGTCAGGCCGCGGTCGAGGTGGCCCACCGCTATCTCCCGTCCGGTTCGCTGGCCGGTATCGGCGGCGACTGGTTCGACGTGATCCCGCTGTCCGGCAGCCGGGTCGCGCTGGTCGTCGGCGACGTGGTCGGGCACGGTATCCGCTCCTCGGCCACCATGGGCCGTCTGCGCACGGCCGTACGGACCCTCGCCGACGTCGACCTGCCGCCCGACGAACTCCTCACCCACCTCGACGACCTCGTCACCCACCTGGCGACCGGCGAGGGCGGCGAGGAGGTCGCCGAACTGGGCGCGACCTGTCTGTACGCGGTCTACGATCCCGTCTCACGCCGGCTGGCCCTGGCCGCCGCGGGACATCCGGCTCCCGCCGTCCGGCAGCCCGACGGCATCGCCCGGCTCGTCCCCATGACCGCCGGACCGCCCCTGGGCGTCGGCGGCCTGCCCTTCGAGGCGACGGAACTGGAACTACCGGAGGGCTCGCTGATCGCCCTGTACACGGACGGGCTGATCGAGGGCCGCGAGCGCGATCTGGACCATGGCGCCATCGAACTGTGCCGTGCGCTGGAGACCCGGGGCGGCTCGCTCGAAGCGCTCTGCGACAAGGTCCTGAAGTCGGTGCTGTCCGACGAGCCCGGCGACGACGTGGCCCTGCTGCTGGCCTGCACCCGGGCCCTGGGCGCCGACCGGGTGGCCACCTGGGACGTCCCGCCGGACCCCGCGCACGTCGCCATCGCCCGGCAGCACGCGGTCGAGCGGCTGGCCGAGTGGGGCATGGACGAGGTCGCGTTCGTCACGGAACTGGTCGTCAGCGAGTTGGTGACCAACGCGATCCGGTACGGGGGACCGCCCATCCAGCTGCGGCTGATCCGCGACCGCTCGCTGATCTGCGAGGTCTCCGACGGCAGTTCCACCTCACCGCATCTGCGCCGGGCGCACGCCTTCGACGAGGGCGGCCGCGGTCTGCTGCTGGTCGCCCAGCTCACCCAGCGCTGGGGAAGCAGGCAGACCAGCGAGGGAAAGACGATCTGGGCCGAGCAGCCGCTGCCCGAGTGACGCGAGGACCTGTCGGACGCGGGCGGGCCGCACGGC
>CBFHCJ010000635.1:0-4177 GCA_965654005.1 uncultured Streptomyces sp.
TCTTACCGCAGGTCAGCCGTATAAAGTGAGTTTTCCGGTCCGGATGTCCAGGTGCGGGGGAAGTATGGGGTGGAGACCTTGAGTTCGGACTCAGGGGCACGCACAGCCTTCGCGGAACGTCTCGCACTGCTCTACAAGGAGGCCGGAAACCCTCCCCTGAAGAGCGTGTCCGAGGCGGTCGTCCGGCTTCAGCGGGTCGACGAGCGGGGGCGGCCCGTGCAGGTGTCCGCTCAGCGGATCAGCGACTGGCGACGGGCCAGGAACGTGCCTGCCCAGTTCGCCGCCCTCGCTGCGGTGCTGCACATCCTGATACCCCAAGCACGGCGTTCGCGGCCCACGCCGGTGTCCAAGGGCCTCTACGACCTCACCCAGTGGCAACGGCTGTGGGAGCGCGCGGTGGCCGACCCGGCCGGCGACCGCCCCCCGGCAGCAGGGGAAGGGGTGGACCGAGCGACGGTCGAAGCCCAGCCCGTCTCGGGTGTATGCCCCTACCGGGGACTGGCTTCGTACCGTCAGCAGGACGCCCGGTGGTTCTTCGGCCGGGAGCGGAGCACGGATGCCCTCGCCGCCCAACTCCGCGCAGCGGAGGAGACGGGCGGCCTGGTCATGCTCGTGGGCGCCTCAGGGGCAGGGAAGTCCTCCCTGCTGAACGCCGGTTTGGTGCCCGCAGTGCAGAACGGCGCCCTGGGCGGCGAGGACAGCCGGGCGGGGGTGGTTCTGCAGCTCGTGCCGGGCGGCGATCCTCTCGCGGAGCTGACCCGCCGGATCCCCGAGCTCGCACGCGTCGTCGCTGCCGTCGGGGAACCGGCAGTGGGAGAGCCCGGTACTTCGCAGTTCGCGCACGCCGTGAGGGAGGCCGTCACGGCGTGCGCGCAACGCGGGACATCATCGGCCGCCCGTCCGGTCGTCATCGTGGATCAGTTCGAGGAGGCCTTCACCCTCTGCTCCGACGAGGCGAACAGGCGCACCTTCGTCCAGCTCCTCCACGCCGCGTGCTCGCCCGCCGGCCCCGATGACCCGGCCCCCGTGGTCGTGGTCCTCGGCATACGCGCCGACTTCTACGAGCACTGCCTCAGGTATCCCGAACTGGCCGACGCGCTGCAACACCGGCACATGGTGCTGGGGCCGCTGACCACCACGGAGCTGCGCGAGGCGGTGACCGGCCCGGCCAAGGCCGTGGGACTGGAACTCGAACCGGGGCTGGCGGAGCTGATCGTCCGGGAAGTGAGCGCTGACGGCCCTCGCGGGGCGCACGACGCCGGGGTGCTGCCGCTCCTCTCCCACGCCCTGCTCGCCACCTGGCAGCGACGCAAGGCGGGGAAGTTGACGCTGGCCGGCTACCGCGCGGCGGGCGGAATCCAGGGAGCGGTGGCGGCGACCGCCGAGCGGGCCTGGTCCAGCCTCGACCCAGCGGCACGCGCGGCCGCGAGACTGCTCCTCCTCAGGCTGGTCCGGCTCGGCGAGGACACCCAGGCCACCCGTCGGCGGGGGACACGGCGTCAACTGACGGAGGAGTCGACGGACCCCTACAAGACCGAGGAATCGCTCGAAGCCCTCGTTCGCGCCCGTTTGGTGACACTCGACGCGGAGACCGTGGAGATCACCCACGAAGCACTGCTCCACGCCTGGCCTCGCCTGCGCGCATGGCTCGACGAGGACAAGACCGGCATCCTGCTGCGCCAGAAACTGGAGGAAGACGGCAGAGCATGGGAAGCCACGAACCGCGACACGTCACTGCTCTACCGGGGCTCCCGACTTGAGCAGGCCCACAGCTGGGTCAACGCCGTCGGCGACACCTTTCTGACCCGCAGCGCCGTGGAATTCCTGGCTGCTTCGGCCAGGCTGCGCAAGCGCACGGTCAGGATCAGCCGTGGCGCGGTGTCCGCTCTGGTCGCCCTGGCGATCGTGGCCGTCGGTTCGGCGGTGGTCGCCTGGCAGCAGCGCGACGACGCGGTGTTCCAGCAGGTCGTCGCGGAAGCCGACCGCGTCCAGTACACGGATCCGTCGTTGTCCGCCCAACTCGCCCTCGTGGCGCACCGGCTGCGGCCGGACGACGAGGGCACGGACAACCGGCTGATCTCCATCGTGAACGCGCCGCTGGCCACGCCGCTCCTCGGCCACACCGGCGCCGTCTATCTCACCACGTTCAGCCCGAACGGGCGCGTCCTGGCCACCGCCAGCTACGACCGGACCGTCCGCCTCTGGAACGTGGCGGACCCGACCCGCCCCAAACCCCTGGGCAAGCCCCTCACCGGCCACACGAGTTGGGTGAGCAGCGCGGTGTTCAGTCCGGACGGCCGCACCCTCGCCAGCGCTTCGGACGACGGCACGGTACGACTGTGGAACGTACGGGCTCCCAGCCGTCCAAAGCCGCTCGGTACACCTCTGACCGGCCATGACGGCACGATCTACCTGCTCGCCTTCAGTCCGGACGGACACACCCTGGCCGCCGCCACCGAAGATCACGTCGTTCGCCTGTGGGACGTGCGCGACCCGGGCCGGCCGAAGGGGCTCGGCACGCTGACCGGCCCCACCGACGCCGTACGCTCCCTTGCCTTCAGCCCTGACGGACGGACGCTGGCGGCCGGTGGCGACGACGACTCCATCAGACTGTGGGACATGGCCGATCCGCGGCATCCGGAGCCGATCGGCGCCCCGCTGACCGGTCACACCGGCACCGTGCACTCCGTGGCCTTCAGCTCTGACGGCCGCACCCTCGCCAGCGGCAGCTCGGACGACACCATCCGGCTCTGGAACGTGGCCGACCCACGTCACGCGACCCAACTCGGCGCGCCGCTCACCGGCCACACCGGTCCCATCTGGTCCGTGGCCTTCAGCCCTGACGGGACCATGCTCGCCGCGGGCAGCGCGGACAGTACGGCGAGCCTGTGGAACGTCCGCAATCCGGCGTACCCCTCCCAGGTCGGTGAGCCTCTCGCGGGCAGCAGCGGCGAGATGTACGCCGTCGGCTTCAGTCCCGACGGACGAACCCTTGCCACCGGGAGCGGTGACAGCAAGGTCCGCCTGTGGTCGATACCGACGTCGGACATGATCGGCCGGATCGGGGCGTTCCGCCCGGACGGGAAGGTCCTCGCCACGGCTGCGGGCGACAGCAGGATCCGGCTGTGGAACGTGACGGATCCCGAGCGGCCCGTGGCGCTGGGCAAGCCCTTCACGACCGGGGAGCGGGAGCCGCGGTCGCTGACGTTCTCGCCCGACGGCCGCACCCTCGCCGTCCTGACGGGAACCAGCAACACGGTCCAGCTGTGGAACATCGCCGATCCCGCCCACCCCGTCGTCTACGGCCCGCCGGTCCCCCTGCACACCCGGTACGCGGGCGCCGAAGCGCTGGCGATCAGCCCCGACGGACACACGCTGGCCGCCGACTACGACGACCGGACCATACAGCTGCTGGACATCAGCGACCCCTCCCGTCCTCAGCGCCTGGGCAAGCCCCTCACCGGCCACACCGGCTACGTCAACGCCCTCGCCTACAGCCCCGACGGCCGCACCCTGGCCAGCGGCAGCGCCGACGGCACGGTACGGCTGTGGAACGTCACCGACCCCCGGCACGCGCGATCGCTCGGCGCGCCGCTCACCGGGCATCTGGGCCCCGTCAACACGCTCGCCTACAGCCCGGACGGGCACACGCTGGCCAGCGGCAGCGACGACGACACGGTACGGCTGTGGAACGTCACCGACCCGCGCCGCGCCGCTCGACTGGGCGCCGCCCTCACCGGCCACACCGAGGCGGTCGTGTCGCTGACGTTCAGCCCGGACGGGCACACGCTGGCCAGCGGCGGCAACGACAACACCGTACGGCTGTGGAACGTCACCGACCCGGACGGGGCCTCCCCCATCGGCCAGTCCATGAGCCCCAGCGCGAGGACGGGCAATTTCCTGTCCTTCAGCCCCGACAGCCACCTGCTCGGAGTGTCCAGCGGCGCCGATACCGTCCGCCTCTGGAACCTGCACACCGACGAGGCGATTCGCCACATCTGCTCGATCACACGGAACGTTCTGACACCGCAGAAATGGCACGAGTATCTGCCCCGCCTCTCGTACGACCCACCGTGCGGTCGGTGACAGCGTCCCCGGTCTCCTCGGCCCCTGTTTTCCAGTCCCCGTTCTCCAGTCCCTGTTTTCCAGTCCCTGTTTCCACTCATTATGGACCGCG
>CBFHCJ010000636.1:0-4157 GCA_965654005.1 uncultured Streptomyces sp.
GGGCGGCGGATGCCCGCACCGCCTGAGCCAGGGTCCTTGTTCCCCGGCCGGCCCCGTGCGTCTGCGCGTCTGCGCATGCGGGGCCGGTTCGCCGTGTTCCTCGTCCGTCGGCACCCGTGCCGGTGAGTGTGTACGAGCGGTGGCGTGCGATCGGGTCAGCGGCCGGGCATCGATGACAACCGGTGCAGCCGCAGCGCCAGTTGTATCTCCAGGACGCGGGCCGGGCTCTGCCAGTCGTCACCGAGGAGGCGGCCCACCCGCTCCAGGCGCTGCGCCACCGTGTTCACATGGACGTGCAGTTCTTGCTTGGTGCGCGCCGGACTCATTCCGCAGGCGAAGTACGCGTCGAGGGTGCGTACGAGATCCGTGCCGCGTCGTGCGTCGTAGGCGACGACCTGGCCGATCGTGCGGTCGACGTAGCCGGCGATGTCCCTTTCCCCGGCGAGCAGCAATCCCAGGAAACCGAAGTCCTCGGCGGCGGCCCCGTCCCCGGTGCGGCCCAGCAGGCGCAGGGCGTCGAGGCAACGCAGCCCCTCCGCGTAGGCCGCGGCCACGGCATCCGGGCGGGTGGCGACGTGGTCGACGGGTGAGGAGGCTCCGACGGTGACCTTTTCGTGGACGGCGGTGCCGAGCTGCCGGGCGGTGCGGCGGGCCAGCTCGGTAACGGTGTCGCCCGGGGCGAGGGGAAGCAGCAGGACCGTACCGCCGTCGCGCGCGGCGGCCAGCCCGTGTCGGGTGGCCGCGAGGTGGGACGCGGCGGACCACAGGCGGCGGCGTGCGGCCGCCTCCTGGTCGGCGTCGGCCGTCGCGCCGTCGAGGCGGGCGGCGAGCACCACATGGGCGGCGTCGAGGTCGGCGCGCAGCCGCGCGGCGCGCTCGCGCAGCACGCGCGGGTCACGGTCACGGGCGTCGAGCAGATCGTCCAACAGCTCCCCGCGCACGCGCTGTTCGGCTTCGACGGCCGAGCGGCGGGCGAGCAGCAGCAGGGAGGTGACCATCGCCGCGCGCTCCAGAGTGCGCTGGTCGACGGGATCGAGCCCCGGATGGCCGCGCAGCACCAGCGCGCCGAGCAGCTCCCCGCCTGCCGCCACGGCGGCGATCCAGTCCTTCTGGTGCCGCACCGCGTGGCCCCCGGCGCGCGACGCCTCCAGGGCCCTGGCGGGGGCGGTGTCCGCATCGGTGAACTCGACCGTGCCGTCGATGACTTGGGAGACCGCGGCGGCCACGTCGTGGACACCGCCGCCGCGCAGGACGAGTTCGGCGAGCCTGTCGTGGACGTCCGAGGCGCGCTCGATCACCGCACTGCGGTCGCGGATGATCTCGTTGGCCCGGGCGAGCCGGTCCAGGGCCGAACGCGTCTCGGTGAGCAGGTTCGCGGTGTCGATGGCCGCGGCGGCCAGCGCGGCGAAGGAGCCGAGGAGCGCGATCTCCTCCCGCTCGAACACGCGGGCACGCCGGTCGGCGGCGAACAACACCCCGATCACCTGGGAGCCGATCATCAGGGGAACGCCGAGGATCGCCACCAGCCCTTCGTCATGTACGCCGGAGTCGATCGTCCGGGTGTGCTGGAAGCGGCCGTCCTTGAAGTAGTCGGGCGTCACATAGGGGCGGGCGGTCTGGGCGACGAGTCCGCCGAGCCCCTCCCCCATGCCGAGCCGCAACTGCTGGAAGCGCGCGGCGACCGAGCCCTCGGTGACCCTCATATAGGTGTCGCCCGCGGCCTCGTCGTGCAGGGTCAGATACGCGACGTCGGTGCTCAGCAGCGACCGGGCTCGCTGGACGATCGCCGGCAGGACGGCGTCGAGGTCGCGCAGCCCGGCCAGGTCGTGGGCGGTCTCGAACAGCGCGGACAGCTCCGCCTCGCGACGGCGTCTTCCCTCTATCTCCGCGCGCACGCGCAGCGCGAGCCGCTTGGCCTGCTCGAGTGCGCCGATGCGCTCGGGCGACTGGCCCTCGGGGCGGGCGTGCTGCACCGGCTGCTCGTACGGGTCGGCCGACGCCCCCCGGCCCAGCTGCTCCACCTACGGCGCCTCGGAACCGCTGCCGAGGCGCTCCGAGGACTGAACGTGATCGGGAGACATACCTCCAGGATGACCCAGAGGAGGGCCGGCCCCACCGGTCCTGTGGACAACTTCTGGCATGGCCGCGCTCAGTGTGCCGTCCAACCGCCGTCGAGGACCAGCGACGTACCGGTGATGAAGGATGCCTGCGGGCTGCACAGATAGGCCACCGCCTCGGCGACCTCCTCCGGTTCGATCAGCCGCTTGACGGCGCTGTCCTGCAGCAGCACCTGGGACAGCACGCGCTCCTCGGGGATTCCGTGCGCCCGTGCCTGGTCCGCGAGCTGTTTCTCGACGAGGGGCGTGCGCACGTACGCCGGGTTCACACAGTTGGAGGTGACCCCGTGGGGGGCGCCCTCCAAGGCGGCGGTCTTGGAGAGCCCTTCGAGCCCGTGCTTGGCGGCGACGTACGCCGACTTGAACGCGGAGGCCCGCAGACCGTGGACCGAGGACACGTTGACGATGCGGCCCCAGCCCTGCCCGTACATGTGGGGCAGCGCCCCGCGGATGAGCCGGAACGGCGCCTCCAGCATCACCGTCAGAACGGTGTGGAAGACGTCGGGCGGGAAATCCTCCAGTGGGCGCACCAGCTGGAGCCCGGCATTGTTGACGAGGATGTCCGTGCCGGCCGCAGCGAGTTCGGCCGCGTCCAGGTCGGTGAGGTCGAGGACGTGCGGCTCGACGGTGCCCGCGACTCCGCGGGCCGCATCGGTGAGGGCGTGGAGGCCGGCGGCGTCCCGGTCGACCGCCCTCACCTTGGCCCCGGCGGCGGCCAGCCGCAGCGCGCAGGCGCGACCGATGCCGCCGGCGGCACCGGTGACGAGGGCGGTGCGCCCGCCGAGGTCCAGCGAGGAGGCGTGGGGGGTCGGGTGGAGATGGGGCACGGTCATGTGTCGACCCTAGGTAGCACCCTCACCCCACCCCATATGGTCGCCGCCCATACTTCACAGTGGATTCATGGGGTTGAACCATGTGGGTGTATCCGACAGAGCCTGCTTGATCCGGAGCAGCCCGAACTCGTTCAGCTCCGGCAGCGCATCCACCGGGAACCAGGCGACCTCCAGCGACTCGTCGTCGTTGACGCGCGCCTCGCCCCCGACGGCCCGGCAGTGGAACGTGATGTCCATGTACTGGCAGGTGTCGCCGTTCGGGTACGTCACCGGGTTCAGCGCCTCGACGAGGACGACCCGTTCGGCGACGCACCGCACGGCCGTCTCCTCGTAGACCTCGCGCACGGCACAGGCCGCGGGCTGCTCCCCGGGCTCCGGGATGCCGCCGATCACCGACCACTTGCGGGTGTCGGTGCGGCGCCCCAGCAGCACCTTGTCCTCGTCGTCGAAGACGATGGCGGTGACACCGGGGAGCCAGAGCAGCTGGCGGCCGGCGGAGGCACGGATGGTCCGGATGAATTCGGGGGTAGCCATGGCCCGACCCTAACGGGCCGGTTCCGTCACTCCCGGCTCATCGATACGGAGGTTCTCAAGATCACGATCACGGCGACCGCGCACCGCCGACGCCGCGGCCCAGCCGAGCCCGGCGACCGCGACGACCACGATGACCATCTCCGGCAGGGTGCCGAGCCGGGTGGCAGGGGTCTCGGAAGAGCGCAGCGGCACCTTCTGGACGAGCGAGGCGGGCACGAACATCCCGGTCCGCTGCGTGATCCTCCCGTCCGGCATGATGATGGCGCTGACGCCGCTGGTGACCGGCACGGTGACGGTGCGGCTGTGCTCCACGGCGCGCACGCGGGACATGGCGAGCTGCTGGTAGGTCATCTCGCTGCGGTCGAACGTCGCGTTGTTGCTGGGCACCGAGATCAGCTGCGCGCCGTCCGTGACGGTGCTGCGCACGGCCCAGTCGAAGGCGGCCTCGTAGCAGGTGACGAGCCCCACCTTGGCGCCGGCCATGGTGAACACGCCCGGCTTGTGTCCCGGGCTGATGTCCTGGCGGACCATTGCCGTCCAGTTCTTGTTGATGGCACCGACGAGGGAGCGCAGCGGGAGGTACTCGCCGAAGGGCTGGATCTGCCGCTTGTCGTACGTGTCGACGGGGCCCTTGTCCGGGTCCCACAGGATCTGCTCGTTGTAGAGCTTGCCG
>CBFHCJ010000637.1:0-4149 GCA_965654005.1 uncultured Streptomyces sp.
TTAACGCACCACAACCCCCCCCGGGCCCCCCCCCTCCGCCGGCACCACGGGTGCGTCACCGGCGGGCCCGCAGGCGATCGAGCCGGGTGGTGATCAGAGCCCGGCACCACCGGCGGGTGGGCTGCTGTCTGTCGAGCCACCGGACACGTGAGGCCGTGTCGAGGGGGAGGCCGGCATGAAGTGGACGATGTCGCTGTAGTAGGCGTAATCGCCGCCACAGGTGGCCACGTGCAGCCGGGGAATCGCGGCGTCCACTTCGGCGTGCGCGTCGCGGACGGCGTGGTGAAAGGCGAGAGCGAGTTCCAGGGTGAGTTCGGCGTACGTCAGCCCGCGGCGCAGGATGTCGGCGCGCAGGATGTGGGCGCGGTCGTCGACGTCTGCGTCGTCGCGGCCGGTGTCGCGGAGGAGGGCGGCGATACGGGGGTCAGTCGAAGGCGTCCGGGAGGCTGACCGAACGCAGGACGTGGCGTTCGTCGGGGGCGAGGTCGGTCAGGGTGCGGGCGACCAGGGCGGGTAAGTCGTGGTTGAGCCGGGCTGCGGGGTGCGGCCGGCGCGGCGCAGCTACAGGAACCGGGCAACGGATAGGTCGAGGTAGAGGGGCAGGCCGTGCGAGCGGGCGGTGATGACCTGCCGGAGGGGCTCGCTGATCGCCAATCAGCGGTGAGACAGCCGAGGCCGTCGAGCTCACTGTGGCGGAGATTCGGCGACTCCTGGCAGTTTGTGGTCCCCGGCCCCGCACCTACAGCACCACCCAGGGCCGCGGACACGCGGTGAGCTGGTCGAACTGGCGCCGACGACGCCAAGCGGTCGCCCGTCGCTGCCATTACCAGCGAGGCACACGATCGAGGGGCGGCCTCCGTAAGACCGCCCCTGACAAGGCTTCAGCCCGCTACACTCCATCCCGGCCGAAATCGTCCCAGGTCAGGCAGCGAAGTCCTGCTGGAGTCCTAGCTGACGCCCCAAGTCGAGTACCGGCAATAGTAATTGTAGAGGCCGTCTTTGTAGAGGCAGACCTCGAGCCGCACACCAATGCCCTCGGGCACACTGGAAGAATTCGCCACCGACTTGCAACTTCCGGCGCCATCTGAGTCGATTACTTCCTCCTCGAAGCCATTTGAGCTGTTAAACAGCTCGGCCCATGCTCCGTAGCCGTCGGCCTGGTCGTCACAGACTGTGAGTACGTCGCCATAGGCCGTGAACTGTGCGCTTCCACCGGGATTGTCATCGGTGGTGTACGTCCATCCGATGTTCTCGCCCTCGGCGTTCGCGATCCCGCTGTTGGTGAAGATGAATGCTGCAGCAGCAGCCGCGACGATAACCGCTTTGCGCTTCCACACGTGATTGCTCCAAATATCCGTGCCACTCGGGATAACCGGTTACCCAGCGAGGCGTAAGAACGAGTGCCTAGCCCCGCAACGCTGTCCTGATGGTGCGAGCGTGGTTGATCCAGGATGGTCTGCGACCTGACCCAAGTCGTTAGCGGTGAGTGCACAACCACTTCACAATGCGTCCACTCCGGTGCTGCTGCGGGGTTGCGTTCGCCCCAATTCGTCAGCCGTCGGGCGTGAAAGCTCTAGACGGCGGCGTTGTCCAAGAAGGAGCCGTCCGGCCGGTGCTCTGGCGAAGCCCCGACGTGCGTAGAGCAGCTTGGAGTTCAGCCGAGGTGTATTCGCTTCCGCGGTCGCTGTGCATGATGCGGCCGGGTTCCAGGCCGCCACGGCCGTGGGCCATCCGCAGCGCGTCGACCACCAAGTCGGCGCGGTGGTGATCGGCCATCGCGTAGCCGACGGCCTCGCGGGTGGCCAGGTCCAGCCAGCAAGCCAGAAACAGCCAGCCCTCGCCGGTGGACCGCGAGCTTTGCACTTCCGCCGTCACTCGCCGGAGCTTCCGAAACCGGACAAGTGACTCACGGTCCCGGTCACATCTCCATGACTTCGGCAGCTACAGCTCGCGGTGGATCAGGGCACGGCCCCCGACTGGTGGCGGTATTGCGTCGGAGAAATCCCGTAGGCGGAGCGGAAGGCGCGGGTAAAGTCGGCGGCGCTTTTGAAGCCCCACCGTGCGGCGATCACCTGGACGGTGACACCGTGTTGGGTCGGGTCAGCAAGGTCGCGGCGGGCGTGTTCCAGGCGCTGGTGGCGGATCCAGCGGGCGACGGTGTGCTTCTGGCTCCGGAACGTCTGGTGGAGGTAGCTTACGGAGATGTGGTGGGCGGCTGCGATGCGAGCGGGGTCCAGGTCCGGGTCCTGAAGGTTGTGCAGGATGAATTCCCGCAGGCGCAGAGCGAGAACCCGCTCCCGGTCCTCCCCCGGCAGGCTTTCCTCGGCGTCGAGCAGGCGGGCGAACAGGGCTGTGACCAGGTCCCGTACGACCGTGCCCAGCCGGGGCCCGTCAGCGGGGCGCAGTTCTGCCGTGCCGTCGATCAGCTGGGCAAGGACCGTGGGCAGCAGGCCGGCGACCCTGTCCTGCTTCGGTATACGGGCGCCGAGGACTTGGTCGATCCGCGTGGCGGAGAGCGGGAGGCTCGCCCGGGGGATCAGGACGGCCAGCGCCCGGTAGGAACCGGTGGCTGGTGAGGCCCGGACGGTCAGGCCACTCGGATGCGAGGTGTCCTGGATGTACACGTCGCCCGGTCCACACAGCGCGGTGCGCCCCGCGGTCTCGCCGAGCATTTTGCCGTGCTGGGTGATGTAGACGGTGCACAATTCGGGATCGGACTGCCGGATGAGCTTCTCGGGTCGCCGCATGCCGGAGGCTCCGCTGTCGATTTCCCGGACCTGGACGTCGCCGAACTCCGCCAGTCGCTGCCACGCGTGGAAGCGGTCGGCCTCTTCGCTGAAGGTGTTCATCGGCGCCCAGCCCCGCTGCACCTGATCGCTCCAGAAGTCGAAGCGCTCCCCAGCCGGTAGGTCATCGGTCCGAAAGACCATCTTCAGCATGTCGCCTCCTTGGCCAGGCCCCCGATCGGTCGGCCTCCCCGCGCTTGGTCCATGATCAGCCGAGTACTCAGGCCCGGGCAACGCTCGTCGAGTGTGGGGAACATGACATACCGCTTGGTCCGTAACCAGGTGTCCGGTCCCGGAAATCTATAGGCGCCGCGTACGCCCTGACCAGCAGTGCCTACAGATGGGCGGGACGGTCGATGTGCATGGCGAGAGCTCCGTGCGTCGCTTGACCTGGATCAGGCAGATCCACCAGGCATCGGTGGTCTCCACGTGTTGCGAGGAGCACAGTGCGGCCAGTAGTTGTTACTCACTTTCGGGTGACGGCCGGGATGCTGCTGGGGTGGTGCGGTCTGGCGCGTTTGCAGCACGGGCCAGTGACTGCAAGGAGCGCCAGCCCGGCGGGACGTCAACCTTGTGCATTCTGCGCGTAAATGGACGTTGCAGGTAAGAATCATAGCGATATGGATGATCTGTAACGCCGTTCACGTTTCCCTCGCATCCTCTGCACGTCGTGGGCAGGGTGTGCATGCGCGGCCAGCTGGCCGCCACCCGCACACTGCACACCTGAAGGCGGCCCTGGGCCGCGGGACGGGTTGTGCCCGCACCATGCAGGGGGAATTCCTGTGACCGTTTTCTACGACTTCCCGCCGTCTGACGGCCGCCGCTCTGGCGGCTGCGGCCGTGACCGCGGCGATCGCTGTTCCGGCGTCCGCGGCCGACCACCGCGCGCCTCGGCCGGGCGTTCAGATCAGCCGGGTGCAGTATGACTCCCGGGCCGTGACAACCGCTCCGCCCGTTCCCTGAACGCCGAGTGGGTGGAGATCACCAACAACACCCGCCAGGCCGTGAACCTGGACGGATGGAAGCTCTCCGACCGCGACGGGCACACCTACACCTTCCACCACTACCGCCTGGAGGCACGGTCCACCGTCCGTGTCCACACCGGCATCGGCCGCGATACCCGCCACGACCTCTACCAGGACCGCCGCGCGTACGTGTGGAACAACGACTCCGACACGGCCACTTTGCGCAACGACCACAACCGCTTCGTCGACTCCGTCTCCTGGAGCGGCCACCGCCACCGCTGACCAGTACAGGGCGTGTCCGGTCGCCGCTGAAGGGCGGCACGGCATGCGCTGATCGCCGGTGGGGGTGGGGGGGGGGCCGGAAAGGGGGGACCCCACCCCCCACCCGGGGGGTTGGG
>CBFHCJ010000638.1:0-4136 GCA_965654005.1 uncultured Streptomyces sp.
CCCCCCCCCACACCCCCCCCCACCCCCCCTGGGGCCCCCCCCCCCCCCGCCCCCCCCCCCCCCTTAACACAACACCCGGGGGGGGGGCCCCCCCCGCCCGGAGAGCACCCGGTCCACCGTCCCGAAGCGAAGGACACCACCCGCCATGCCCCTCCTGTACTCCCGCGCCCAGATCCGCGAAGCCCTCACCAACGGCCTGACCATGGCCGCCGACGAAGCCCGCCTCTCCAGCTCCGCCGCCCGATTCACGTGGGCCCGGACGGCCGCCATGACCCTCCTGGAAAAGCCTGGCGCTACGTGGGCCGAGGTGAAGAGCGAAGCACAACAAGGCCACCCGGACGAGCCGCCCACCGACGACGACACCCCACGGTTCACCCGTGACCAGGTCTCCCAGGCCGTAAGCAACGGCGTCGACCTCGCCGCCAACCACAACGGGCGCACGATCCCCGACGACCTCGACAACCTCGTCGTGAACGCGGCGCTCACTCTCCTCGACGCCCCGGAAGCCAACTTCCGCCAGGTCGTCGCGGAGTGCTACGGCGAGCGCCCGAGCGTCGTCCGTTCCTGGCTCTGACCTCCCCGCCGGGGCGCGGCAGCCGCGCCCCGGCTCAACCACCCGCCCGGAGACCGACCGGGCAACCCTCCGAGTGAGAGGAAACCCCCAGCATGACCACCACGGCCCGCAGCATCGTTCGGGAGACCGTTCGACCGTCCTACACCCGCTACACCCCCACCAACGGCAAGCGGCCGGACGGCGAGTACGGCGTTGACGGATGGCTGTTCACGCTCCCCGGCGAGACGATCAATGGGCGCCGGTTCCCCCAGCGCACCTACGCGGCGTTCGAGGTCTCCGAACACGGGATGTTGTTCTGGATGGTGCGCGAAGTCGGCGGCGAGCGGCGGCAGCGCGGCAGCCACAGCACCAGCCGTAAGGGCGCAGTCGCCTTGGCGGTGGGCGCTGTTGCCACCGAGCGGGAGCGTGCGGCGGACAACTCGCGGGACGGTCGTACAGCGGCGCACCCGATCGCCACCGAACAGCCCGCAGAGCAGCCCCCGGTGTACTCGGCCGAGGCCGAGGCCGAGCAGTTGGAGCGCACCCGCAAAAGCGAAGAGGAAGAGCGGCCGGTCACGGCGGAAATCCGGCTGGCGTACCCGCTCGCCGGGGGCGGTGCGTCGCTGCGCCTGTACGACGCACGCGGGAACGAGGTCGACCGCGAGCCGCTGACCGAACGCGGCGCAGCCGGTCGGGAGAACAACCCGGACGGGATCTATCTGGGGTCGCTCACGTCCGGCGCGATGACAGCGGGGCTCCTTCGGGCCGCTGGGTGGCACCTGATGAAGGACGGGTTCAACTACGCGCTTGGCGAGCAGTGGACGGCGTACCCCGTGCGCGAGAGCGAGGCCGCACAGTGGGCAGCGTGGGCGCCGATGCTGCCCGACGGGCACGCCGCTACCCCCCTCGCCCGCGTGACGATCGTCCCCACCCATGAGCACCTGGCCCTGATAGAGCGCCGCTTCGGGCCCATGCCGGAGATCCCGGCCGTCGCCGGGCTGGAGTTCAAACAGATGGAGCGCGGCCGGTGGCGTTCCACCACCCCGACCCGGGTTCTGGATCTGGTCTGGACCCCGCAGCTTGGCGGTGACCGCTGGTACGTGTGGGACGAGACCGACCGGCCCCGCATCGTCGGCACCGCGTGCGGCAACGGCGCGTCGGGCGCGGCGGGCGCCCTCACAGCGGCCGGGCTGTCCCTCGCCTGACCCACCGCCGTGCGGCCCCTGGGGACCGCAATCGGACGCCCGCTGAGGACTTGGCCGCCTCCAACGGGCCTCACCTCGATCCCCCTCCGCTACTGACCATGTCTGCCGGACCCGGGGCCGCGCGCCCCGGGCCCGGCGCCGAACGGAGCACATCCCATGCGACTGCGCATCCCCAAGTTCCACCCCCTCTCCGACATGCCACTGTTCGAGTCGCAGCGCACCCTGCGCGGCCACGCCTTCTACCCCGGCGCGAGCGTGCTGCGCTCGCTCGCACCCCGTGAACCCCGTCTCCCGGCCGAACAGGCGCCGTGCGTCGTCTACCACTCGCCGTGGGGTCACCTGGTCGTCACCGAGATCCACCCGGAGAACCTGAACGGCTACGGCTGGACGTGCCTGTCGAACTACCCGGACGGCGCTGAATGGGGAGACCTCGGGTACATGGGCGAGTTCGAGCGACGGCGCGGCACGCCATACGAGTTCTGGGAGCGCGACCTGCACTCCAAGGACCGCAACGCGGCTGCCGCTATCGCCCGCATCCTCAAGCGCTACGACGCTCCTCCTGTACGGCGCAGCGCGCAAGAAGAGCCCGAGCAGGCGCCCGTCGTCCCGGCCAAGCCAGCAACCCACCCAGCCGCCGCCCCCGTTGCCCGCGTGCCCCGCACGCCCCGGGGCGCCCTGAGCGCCCGCCGCTGACCCGAGACAGCCGGCCCGGGCACGCACCCAGGCCGCCACGACGAACGGAGAATCGGCATGCCGAAACCACTCATGTCGACCGACGAATACCGGCAGCTCCTCCGCGAAGTTGAAGAGGAGATAGCCCGTGACCGCGCTGCCATCCTGCCCAAGATCGCCGAGCACCAGGGTCTACAACCGGAGTTCCTGGACCGCCCGTTCCTGCAAGTCCGCGGCCTGTTCACGTTCCCGGCCGTCATGCCGGACACCCCGGAGAACCGGCGCACGCTGGAGAGCCGCAACCTGACCTTCGGCTACGACGTGATCGGCGGCCTAAGCGTGGCGCTCCTGGCGTTCCAAGACCTCCCCTGGATTACACCCCAGGACCTTCACACCCTGGCCGAGGGGGACACCGTCAATTGGCATGCCCGCGTGCCCTGGGACCGCCTCACCCGCTGCCTGTGCATGACTCCCGAAGCTCCCTGATCGCTCAGACGGCCCCGGGCACGCCCGCCCAGGGCCGCAGCGCGAAGCCGCTGCCCCCGCACCGACGTCCTCTTCGTCGGTGCAGGGGAAGCGGCTTTGTTCGTTCGATGCCTGTGCTGACGCCGCCTATTGGCGCGGCGGCTGGTTCACCCAGGACTGCGGGTTTCGAACAGTCGGCCCCGGCGGAGCTGATACGGGGTACTGAGGTACCTGCGGTGCGGGGTGGGCGGCCGGTACCGACTGCTGCGGGTAGGGGCCGGTCTGGCTCCCGGGGGCGGGGGCCGGGGGTACACAGCGGAGCTTGGTCCCCGCGCACAGGGTGACGCTCCAGGCGGGTTGGTCGCTGAAGAGGCGCCACATGGGTCTGCCGTCGACCGTCGTCCGCTCGTAGCGGCCGAGCCGGAAGCCGATCGTCGTTCCTCCTTCGTCCTCCACCTCCATCAGGAGGCCGATCCACTCAGGGTTGAGGTCCTCGATCGGCCGTTCGGCCATCTCGTTGGGTGTCATCCCTTCCCCTCTCACGTCGGGGCCTCGCGTTCCTCGGCCGGCTCGGACGGCGTCGGCCCATGCGGCGTGCCCGCGTGCGTGACCGGGCCGGTAACAGGCTGGCCTGTCGGTGTCTCGCGTGCGGTAGCCGTGGCCGGTGCGGGGCGGTGATCCGGCGCAGGATCTTCCTGCGTGCTGCCGGACTCGGCGGCGGCGAGCTTGCGGACGGTTTCCACGGACTCGCCGAGCCGGTCGGCGACGGAACGGACGCCGTCGAACTGGAGCATCTGACCGACGCTCTGGGCCTGTCGGTCCCGCAGCTCCTCTTTCGCGGTCTCGGCCTGGCCGCGCAGCCGGGCGGCGTACGCGGCGATCTTCTCCTCGGCCTCCGTGGTGACGTCCTCGATCTCCTGCGCTGCCAGTTCGTAGTCGGTGGCCAGGTCCTCCAGCCGCCGCTCTCGCTCCCAGTGCGCGGCCCGGCGTG
The DNA here is from genome assembly GCA_965654005.1 of uncultured Streptomyces sp. Taxonomy (GTDB): domain Bacteria; phylum Actinomycetota; class Actinomycetes; order Streptomycetales; family Streptomycetaceae; genus Streptomyces. The sequence goes on from CBFHCJ010000638.1 coordinate 3,887, forward strand.
CGCGCACTCGCTCGCGGGCGTCGACTTCCCGCGCCGATTTCCGCGGTCTCCGTTGAGCCATCCAACTCGCCTCCCCTGAACGATGGGTTCTGAGTCATTGTGGCCGATGAATACACGCTTCCCACATGGGGAATTCGGGGCCTTGTCTGAATGACGCAGCCAGAGGCATTCAGAGGCAATCTGAATCACTTGATCTTGCCTGTGGATAACGCGAACTACGGGTTTTCCGCAGGTCCGCTCAGGAGAGCGG
>CBFHCJ010000639.1:0-4127 GCA_965654005.1 uncultured Streptomyces sp.
CCCCGACCCGGACGCCGCCCGGCCCACCGCCCCGACGGCTGTGGGGGGCCCGGTCCGGCTGCGCCGCGTCGCCCACCGGTCGGTGCTCCCGGGAACACCGGAGGCGGTAGGCGCCCCCAGCGAGGAGCACAGCTACGCCTCCGGCTCCCCGACGGGCCAGTGCCTGGCCACGGGCCGGGCCGTGCTGCGGGCCGAGTACGATCCGCAGGCCGCCGACTTCTCGGCGGGGGACGTGCGGCGGGAGGCGGCGGTTGGCGCGTTCGGAATCCACTCCCTGATGGCCGTGCCGCTGCGGGCCCGGGGCACCACCCTGGGGGTGGCCGTCTTCGTCCGCCACCAGCGGCCGGAGTCCTTTTGCGAGGACGACCTGCTGCTCGCTGAGGAGATCACCGCACGGGCCGCGGTGCACATCGACAACGCCCGCCGCTACACCCGCGAGCGGGAAACAGCGGTGGCGCTGCAAAAGGCCCTTCTGCCGAAGAAGTTGCCGCAGCAGGCGGCGGTGGAAGTGGCCTGGCGCTACCTGCCCACGGGAGCGCTGACCGGGGTGGACGGCGACTGGTTCGACGTGATCCCGGCGTCCAGCGCCCGAGTTGCCCTGGTGGTCGGCGACGTGGTCGGGCATGGCGTCCAGGCGGCGGCCACCATGGGGCGGCTGCGCACCGCCGTGCGCACCCTTGCCGATGTCGACCTTGCCCCGGACGAACTGCTCACCCACCTGGACGACCTGGTGGTCAGGCTGGCGGCAGACGCCGACACCGACGGCACCACACCGCTCGACCGGGCCGCCGAGACCGCCGGCGGCATGGGCGCCACCCGCCTGTACGCCGTGTACGACCCGGTCTCCCGGGTCTGCACACTGGCCCGTGCCGGCCAGCCCGTCCCCGCCCTGGTCCGCCCCGAGGGCACCGTCGAGTTTCTGGACGTGCCCACTGGCCCCCCGCTGGGCCTGGGCGGCCTGCCGTTCGAAGCCGTCGAGGTCACGTTGCCCGAGGGCAGTGTGCTCGCCCTCTACACCGACGGCCTGGTCGAATCCCGCGACCAGGACATCGACCAGGGGCTTGCGCGGTTGCGCCGGGTGCTAGCCCGGCCCACCGCCTCCCTGGACGACCTGTGCGACGCGGTGCTCGGCGCGCTGCCGCCCGAGGGCCGCACCGACGACATCGCCCTGCTCCTCGCCCGCACCCGCGCGCTCGATGCCCGGCAGGTGGCCGCCTGGGACCTGCCCGCCGATCCGGCCGTCGTCGCACAGGCCCGCAAGCTGGTCACCGCGCAGCTGAAAACGTGGCACCTGACGGGGGCGTCCTTCGTCACCGAGCTGGTGGTCAGCGAACTGGTCACCAACGCGATCCGTTACGCCGACCCGCCGATCCAGCTGAGGCTCATCCACGACCGCAACCTCATCTGCGAGGTCTCCGACGGCAGCAGCACCGCCCCCCACCTGCGCCGCGCCCACTCCTATGACGAGGGCGGCCGCGGCCTGATGCTGGTGGCCCAGCTCACCCGCGGCTGGGGCACCCGCCATGACCTCACCGGCAAGACCATCTGGGCCGAACAGACCCTGGACTCCGCCGAGCCCGGCGGCTGACGGTGCGAGGGCTCCGGAGCCACCGAGCTGACCAACAGGGCCGACCTTCACGGCGACCACGCCGATACGGACGTAAGGCCTGCGGTACATCGACGAAGTGCGGCAACCACGGCCGCCCCTCACCAATCGCGGGGAACACCGGGGACCAAGCCGGCTGCCGAGCAGCCGCCGACACTCCGCCTCCGCAGGTCAGCCCAGCAACCGCCCGTAGTCACCTGAGCTTTCCAAGTCAAGAGCGTCGGCCGCTCTGTTGAGCGACGCCCGACTCGACGCGCATGAGCGTTCGTACCTCCCCTGGTTCCAGTAGGCCCTGTCGTCGAACTCCCTCCTGCCGGGCGCCACCTGGGCCTAGGCTGGTCGACGATCACGTCGTCGGGGGCGACGGCGACGTCACGCGGCCCATGAGCGGTCGCCGCCTGGCGGTTCGCGGTGCCGCGCCCCGCCCCGAGTGAAGGCAGGAGTCGCATGGAGTACGTGAAGCTCGGTTCGACGGGACTGGACGTCTCCCGGATCTGCCTGGGCTGTATGAGCTTCGGCATGCCCGACCGCGGCACGCACACCTGGACCCTCGACGAGGAGGCGTCCCGCACCCTGATCCGTCGGGCGCTCGAGGCCGGCATCAACTTCTTCGACACCGCGAACGTGTACTCGGACGGCACGAGCGAGGAGATCGTCGGCCGGGTGCTCGCCGAACACGCCCGCCGCGACGAGATCGTGCTGGCGACCAAGGTGCATGGCCGGATGCGCCCCGGGCCCAACGGCGGCGGTCTGTCCCGCAAGGCGATCATGACCGAGATCGACCACAGCCTGCGTCGGCTCGGCACCGACCACGTCGACCTCTACCAGATCCACCGCTACGACCACGTCACCCCGGTCGAGGAGACGATGGAGGCCCTGCACGACGTGGTCAAGGCGGGCAAGGCCCGCTATATCGGGGCGAGTTCGATGTACGCCTGGGAGTTCTCCAAGGCTCAGTACACGGCCCGGCTGGGCGGCTGGACCCGGTTCGTCTCCATGCAGAACCACTACAACCTCCTCTACCGCGAGGAGGAACGCGAGATGCTGCCGCTGTGCGAGGACCAGGGCGTCGGCGTCCTGCCCTGGAGCCCGCTGGCCCGCGGGCGGCTCACCCGGGACTGGGGCGACACCAGCGAGCGCAGCCGCATCGACGAGTTCGGCAAGCGGCTCTACCAGGAGGGTGACCGGGCGATCGTCGAGGCGGTCGCCGCGGTCGCCGCCGACCGGGGCGTCCCGCGCGCCCGCGTCGCTCTCGCCTGGCTGCTGCACCAGAACACCGTGGCGGCGCCCATCGTCGGCGTCACCAAGCCGCACCACGTCGACGACGCGGTGGCCGCGGTCGACCTCGAACTCACCGACAAGGAGATCCAGACGCTCCAGGAGCCGTACGCGCCGCACGCCGTCAGCGGCCACTGACCGCCTGCCCGAACCGGGAAAGGGGCGGTATGGAGTCGCCGTACCGCCTCTTCGCATGGAATCCGCTCACATGTTCCCGGGAGGGCAGCCGTGACCCGGCGGATGCTGGTCTCGATGCGGATCACCAGCCGACCGCTGACCCACCACGGTGAGATGTGTGACCTGCCACGGTGAGATACGCGAACTTTTCGACGTGGGCGCGTATCGGACGGGTAGACGGTTTACACGGCACCGTTCGCACCCGCCCGGCGTGGGCGGTGAGTTTCAAGGAGCAACGGACATGGTGACCTTGCGGCGCGGCACAACGGGCCCGGACCTCGACGGCGGGGCCCCCTTCCTGACGGCGCGACGTGTCGTGTCGGCGCTGGGCGCGGTTGCCGCCCTGAGCCTGCTGACCGCGTGCGGCAACGACCACGGCACGGCCGGCACCCCGCAGAAGCCGCCGGGGACGGCCCAGGCGGCCTCGGGCGACCGGTCGAGCGCCGGCAGCACCGCGGCGGGGCCGGCCGCCACGTCGACCGCCCCCGCCGCATCCGGCGGCTCCACCTCGGCCTCCTCCGCGGGCTCCACGCGGAGCGGTACCACGAGCACCCGCTGCCACACCGCCGAACTGAGCGCCTCCGTCGGCGCGAACAACCCCGGGGCCGGGCAGGAGAACTTCCCACTCGTCCTGACCAACCGCTCCGGACGCATCTGCACGATCGACGGCTACCCGGGCGCGGCCTTCGTCGACGCCTCCGGCAAGCAGCTGGGACCGGACCCCAGGCGCAGCTCGGGCAGCCCCACGAAGATCGCGCTGGCGCCGGGCAAGAGCGCCTGGGCGGGCCTGACCTTCTCCAACCCCGAGGTCAGCGGCGCGAGGACGGCCACGCCCGCGGCGCTCCTCATCACGCCGCCGGACGAGAAGACCTCCCTGAAGGTGACGTGGTCGGCCGGCGCGGTGCCCGTGTCGGGCAACGCGTCCTCCGCGTTCCTGACCGCCTTCAGGGCGGGCACCGGCGCCTGACCTTCCCCGCCTCGCACCCCGTTGCCCGCTGCCGGGCAGCGGGGTGCGTCATGGACCCATCGCTGTTGTCACAGGACGGCAACCCGTCCCCAAAGCCCG
>CBFHCJ010000640.1:0-4109 GCA_965654005.1 uncultured Streptomyces sp.
GGTGCTGGGGCTGGAGCGGGTCGGTGTCGACGACAGCTTCTTCGAACTCGGCGGGGACAGTATCTCGTCGATCCAGCTGGTGGCGCGGGCGCGGGCCGCGGGGTTGGTGATCGCGGCCAGGGATGTCTTCCGGCACCGAACGGTGGCCGGCCTCGCCGCAGTGGCCGGTGCGGTGGGCACTGCGACGGATGGGGTGGCTGGCCCCGACGACGGAGTGGGCACGGTGGGCCTGGCACCGGTCGTCCAGTGGCTGCGGGACCGCGGGGGCCCGGTGGATGGTTTCCATCAGCGTGTGCTGCTGCGGGTTCCCGCCGGCTTGGGCATGGGACGGCTGCTGGGCGCGGTGCAGGCTGTGGTGGACCGGCATGACGCGTTGCGGTTGCGGCTGGCGGCGAGTGACGGCTGGGCATTGGAGGTGACCCCGAGGGGATCGGTGTCGGCCGCGGACTGTGTCAGCCGGGTGGATGTGTCCGGTCTGCCGACGGAGTCCCTCGGCGAGGTGATCCGTGCGGCCGGTGAACAGGCGCGGAATCAGCTGGCGCCGGCGGCGGGTGCGCTGGTGCGGATGGTGTGGTTCGACGCCGGTACCGAAAAACCGGGGCGGCTGCTCGTGCTGGTGCATCACCTTGCCGTCGACGGGGTGTCCTGGCGAATTCTGCTGCCGGATCTGGCCCGCGCCTGGAAGTCGGCCGCTCAGGGAACGGGCGCTGTGGACCTCGGGCGGGGCGGGACGTCGTACCGCCGCTGGGTCGAGTTGCTGTGTGCCCGGGCCATGGAGCCCGCTCGCCAGGAGGAGCTGGCTTTGTGGTCGGACATCCTCAGGGGCGCGAGTTCCGCGCTGGGTGACGTGGTGCTGGATCCGGTACGGGACGTGATGGGCAGCAGCCGGAGCTTGGCCATGACGCTGCCTGCGGTTGATACCGAGCCGTTGCTGACCACGGTACCCGCGGTGTTCCGGGGAGGGGTCAACGATGTGCTGCTGGCCGCGCTCGGTGTCGCGGTCGCCGACTGGAGCCGGCGGCGGGGCAGGGATGGCTCCGAGGTCCTGTGCCATCTCGAGGGACACGGGCGAGAGGAGATAGCGCCCGAGGTGGATCTGTCGGGCACGGTGGGCTGGTTCACCAGCATCTTCCCGGTCCGGCTGGACCTGCGCGGCCTGGACAGCGCGGAAGCCCTGGCCGGGGGCCCCGCAGCGGGCGAAGCGGTCAAGCGGGTCAAGGAACATCTGCGCTCGCTGCCCGACAACGGCATCGGCTACGGCCTGCTGCGCTACCTCAACCCGGCCACCCGGCCACTGCTCTGCGATCTCGAGGAGGCCAACCGGCCGCAGATCTCCTTCAACTACCTCGGACGGTTCACCGGCGACGCCGATGCCACTGAGGACGGCGCATGGTGGCCTGTCGCCGAGGACGGGCTGCTGGGAGGCGCCGATGCCGGCCTGCCGTTCGCGCACGCGCTGGAGATCAACGCCCTCGTCAACGACACGGACCACGGGCCGCAGCTTTCGGCGTCCTGGTCCTGGCCGCGGGCCCTGCTGTCCCAGGAGGACGTCGAGAAGCTGGCCGCCACCTGGTTCGAGGCACTCAAAGCCCTCACCACACACGCCGCCCAGCCTTGGGCCGGCGGACTGACCCCCTCCGACCTGCCCCTCGTCGCCCTGACCCAGGACGACCTCGACGAGCTCGAGAACGAACCGAGTGAGGCCTCATGACGCGCGGAGAGCTGCAAGAGGTTCTGCCCCTGTCTCCGTTGCAGGAGGGGATGTTGTTCCACTCGCTGTTCGATCGGGACCGGCTGGACGTCTATACCGCTCAGGTCAGCCTGGAGTTGAGCGGCGAGCTGTCGGTGCCGGCTTTGCGCCAGGCCTGCTCGGGTTTGCTGGAACGTCACGCCAGTCTGCGGGCGGGTTTCCGGGTGCTGAAGTCCGGCTCGGCGGTCCAGGCGATCTATCAGGTGGTGGAACCCGAATGGCGCGAGGTCGACCTGCGTGAGCTGTCCGCGACGGACCGGTCGGCGCAGCAGGCCCGGGTCCTTGACGAGGAACGCAACCGGCCATTCGACCTCGCACGCCCACCGCTGATCCGTTTCGCCCTGCTGCGCCTGGGCCGGGAACGCTTCCGACTGGTCGTCACCAACCACCACATCCTGCTCGACGGCTGGTCGCTGCCGCTGCTGATGCGGGACCTGTTCACGCTCTACGCGGATGGCCCCGACAGCCCGGTCCTGCCCCGTGTCACCCCTTACCGCGACTACCTCGCCTGGCTGAAGAACCAGGACCAGGACAAGGCCCGGGACGCCTGGGCCGCCCATCTGGACAAAGTGGAGGAACCCACCCTCCTGGCCCCCGCCGGCATCGCCCGCGCAGCGGTGGCACCCCGGACGGTGGACACCGCTCTGCCGCCGGCCGCCACCGCCCGCCTCGAGCGGTGGGCGCGCTCACACGGCCTGACCGTCAACACCCTCGTCCAGGGCGCGTGGAGCATCGTCCTGGGCGCACTGACCGGACGCGACGACGTGGTCTTCGGAACCACTGTCTCCGGACGCCCGCCCGAGATCCCCGGAATCGAGGGCATGGTCGGCCTGTTCATCAACACCGTCCCCGTCCGAGCCCGCCTGGAGCGGACCGCCGGCATCACCGACTTCCTCACGCGGCTGCAGGACCAACAGGCCGCCCTGCTGCCCCACCAGCACCTCAGCCTCGTGGACATCCAGCAGCGGACCGGGCACCCGGAACTCTTCGACACCCTCGTCGTCTTCGAGAACTACCCCGTCGACGCCACCGTTGCCCAAGCCCCCGCTCAGGGGCTCGGCATCACCGCGGTGCAAGCCGTCGACAGCACCCACTACCCCCTGTGCGTCGTCGCCGCCCTCCACGGCGGCACCCTCCACGTCCGGCTCGACCACGCGCCCGACCTCCTTGACCAGGCTGAAGCCGACATCATCGCGCAGCGGCTCGTCCGGGTGCTGCAGGCGTTCGCCGCTGATCCGTCGCAGCGGGTCGGGCAGGTCGAGGTTCTGGACGCGGGCGAGCGGCAGCGGCTGCTGGTGGACTGGAACGACACAGCTGTCGAGTTCCCCGCGGACGCGACGGTAACGCGGCTGTTCGAGGCACAGGCCGCCCGCACCCCTGACGCGCCGGCGGTCGTGTGCGGTGACGCCGAACTCACCTACGCCGAACTGAACGCCCGCGCCAACCGACTCGCGCGTCGGCTGGTCGCGCTGGGGGTGGCGCCCGAGGACCGGGTAGCGGTCCTTCAGGAGCGCTCGATGGGCCTGGTGGTGTCGTCACTCGCGGTAGTGAAGGCGGGCGGCGTGTATGTGCCGATCGACCGGAATCAGCCCGCCTCTCGCTCGGAGTTCATCGTCCGGGACACCGGCGCGGTGGTGTTGCTGACCGATGATCAGCCCGGTGAGCCGGGGTTCGCCTTCGACGGGCCGATCGTGTGTGTGGCTGACCGGCAGGACCGCTCCTGGCCGGACGGGCTGCCGGAGAATCCGGGGGTTCCCACGCAGCCCGAGCAGCTTGTCTATGTGATGTACACGTCGGGCTCGACCGGCACCCCCAAAGGGGTTGCGAACACACACCGTAATGTGGTGCATCTGGCGGCGGCCGCGTATTGGCGCGGCGGCAACCACGAGCGGGTGCTGATGCACTCCCCGTACGCCTTCGACGCCTCGACGTTCGAGATCTGGACGCCGCTGCTCACCGGAGGCCGGATCGTGGTGCCGCCGACGGGCCGTCTGGACGCCGCGGGCATGGCCGCGGTCATCGCGAGGCATCAGGTGTCGGGCCTGTTCGTCACCGCGGGTCTGTTCCGGGTGCTGGCCGAGGAGCAGCCGGAGTGCTTCACCGGCGTGCGTGAGGTCTGGGCAGGCGGTGACGTCGTCTCACCTGCCGCGGTACGCCGGGTTCTGGAAGCGTGCCCGGGCACGGTGGTGGCCAACGAGTACGGGCCGACGGAGACCACGGTGTTCGCGACCGTCAGCCTGCTCCGCTCCGGTGGCCGAGTACGGGAGTCACTCGTGCCGATCGGACGGCCGTTGTGGAATACCGGGGTCTTCGTGCTGGACGGGGCTTTGCGTCCGGTGCCGGTGGGTGTCGCGGGTGA
>CBFHCJ010000641.1:0-4105 GCA_965654005.1 uncultured Streptomyces sp.
CGCGCGCCCGCGCCGTGCGCGGGCCTTGATGATGGAGAGAAGGTTTTATCCCGCTGGGATGAGGCGTTTGCCGTCGTGGCTGCGGACGTGGGGGCCGTTGCCGTCCAGGGCATCTAGTAGCCGGACCGCGAAGACCTCGGACATACGGTTGCTGACCTCGTCGGGGGTGAGCCAGGAGACGGCGGTGGATTCGCTGGAGGTGCGTTCGGTGCCGCCGGAGGGCTTGCAGCGGAAGACCAGGGCGACGATGCCGCGGGTCATGTTCTTGTAGATGCCGGTTAGTTCGTCGATCTCGACGTGGATGCCGGTCTCCTCCAGGACCTCGCGGGCGACGCCGGCTTCGGGGGTCTCGTTGAGTTCGAGGATGCCGCCGGGGAGTTCCCAGGTGCCGTTGTCGGCTCGGCGGATGGCCAGGAGGCGGCCGTCCTCGCGCACCACTACTCCGGCCACGGACACGGAGTGCAGGGGAGGGGGGCTCGCTTCCTGTGGTTGACTCATGTAGAGGAGCATAGGAGGCAGAGAAGGACTATGGGAACTGCGGCGGGAGGGGTCGGTTCCGGGCCTCGATATGTGCAGATCGCGGACGAGATCGTGCAGCAGATCAGGGCGGGGGTTCTCAAGCCCGGTGACATGGTGCCGAGTGAGTCCGAGCTGGTGGACCGCTATGGCGTCTCCGGTGGAACGATCCGCAAGGCCATGGTCGAGGTGCGGGCGAGTGGGCTGGTCGAGACCCGGCACGGCAAGGGCTCGATCGTGAAGAACCGGCCTCCGGTGCGGCACCGCTCCTCCGATCGCTTCCGGCGCTCGCTTCGGCAAGGTGGGCAGGCGGCCTACCTTGCGGAGTCCGCCCAGTCCGGCGCGACGGCGAAGGTGAGCGTCCTCTACATCGGCCCGATGGAGGCGCCCGAGGATGCTGCCGAGCGACTGGGTGTCCCTGCCGGTGCGCAGGTGCTGGCCCGCCGGCGTCTGTACTTCCGTAACGGCACCCCGGTCGAGACCGCCACGTCCTATCTCCCCTGGGACGTCGTGAAAGACATCCCGGAGCTGTTCGCTGAGAACCCCGGCGGCGGTGGCATCTATGCCCGGCTGGAAGACCACGGGTATGAGTTCGCGGAGTTCGTCGAGACGCTGCAAGCGCGGTCGGCCTCGAAGGCGGAGGCGTCGGAGTTGGCGCTGAGCCCGGGGGCGCCGGTGGTCCACCTGATCCGGGAGGCTCGTACGACCGCGGGCCTGGTGGTGGAGGTGTGCGACACGCTCATGGCTGCTGACCAGTTCGTTTTCGAGTACCGGATCCCTGCGGGCGACTGACGCCCACTCAACCCCTTACGGCCCGTCGCGAGTTCTTCTTCGCGGCGGGTTGACTCATGTACAGGAGTGGTGCACTCTTCTTCATGTCGCTCATATACATGAGTGGTGGAGTTCAGCATCTATAGAGGAGTGTTCTGCTGTGCGTCAGATTCCTGTCGACACCTCCGGCGCCGTCGTGATGGTCGCCAAGTCCCCGCAGGTCAAGGTGCGTGACCGCCGTACCGGTGAGATCGCCACCGACGCGGAGACCGGGGCCAAGCTGATGACGGTCGATGTGATGTTCGCGGCGAACGAGGAAGTGGAGATCCTCTCCATCACCGTTCCGGAGCCGGGTATCTCCGGTGAGCTGGCCATGGGCACGCCGGTCGCGCTCACGGGCCTGATCGCTCGCCCGTGGGAGAACGACTTCAACGGCCAGAGGCGGCACGGCATCGCGTTCCGCGCGGTCGCGGTGACTTCCCTGGTCGGTGCCGACGCCGGTTCGAAGGCTGCCTGATCGTGACCAGGTTAGCGGTCGTTCTGGTGCTGGTCGTCGCCACCGTGAGTCTTCTGCGGTGGCGGCGTCCCGCCTGGTACTGGTTGACCTTCGGGGTCACGCTGGCCGTGGTGCGGGTCCTGGTCCGGTACGGCTCGGTCATGGACGCGTGCGGGCTGACCGTCCCGCCCGCCCGGTGGAGGCTCGCCCTCGCACGTGCGACCAACCGACCGATACCGGAGCCGCGTCCGCCGCGCATCCTGCGGCTCCGCCCGACTCGCACGGGCCTGGTCCTGCGGCTCAAGCTCCGTCCCGGACAGGACGCCTTCGACATCGCCGCCGCCTCGGACCGGCTCCGGCACTCGTTTTCGATGTACGGCGTGACCTCTCGTGAGCTGCGGTCGGGTGTCGTCGAGGTGCGGATGACCGGCTACGACGTGCTCAAGCGGGTGCAGATGCCGGCCGTGGCGGACACCCGGCCGATGCGGGTGCCGGTCGCGCTGCGGGAGGACGGCTCGGTGCACTTCCGCGACTACCGGGCGATACCCCATGCCCTCACCCTCGGCGCCACGGAGTCCGGCAAGTCTGTCTACCAGCGCAACCTGGTCGCCGGCCTCGCCCCGATGGACGTCGCCCTCGTCGGCATCGACTGTAAGCAAGGCGTGGAGCTGTTCCCGCTGGCCCGCCGGTTCTCCGCGCTCGCCGACAACCCGGACGCTGCCGCCGAGCTGCTGGATGCGCTGGTGGCACGAATGGCGGACGTCTACCAACTCATCCGCAACCGGCAGCGGATCACCTCCGACGTGCCGGACGCGGAGATCGCCGCCGACATCTGGGACCTGCCGGAGGAACTGCGCCCGACCCCGGTCGTCGTGTTGGTCGACGAGGTTGCCGAACTCGCCCTGTACGCAAGCAAGGAGGAGGAGAAGCGGCGGGACCGCATCGTCACCGCCCTGGTCCGCCTCGCCCAACTTGGCCGTGCTGCTGGCATCTACCTTGAAATTTGCGGACAGCGCTTCGGCTCCGAACTCGGCAAGGGCATCACGATGCTCCGAGCCCAACTCACTGGTCGTACCGCCCACCGTGTCAACGACGAATCCTCCGCGAACATGGCCTTCGGCGACATCTCCCCGGACGCCGTACTCGCCGCCATCCAGATCCCGGCCGAGATGCGGGGGCTCGCCATCGCGGGCGACTCCTCCGGCGGATGGCACCGCATCCGCGCCCCGCACACCTCGCTCCGCCAGGCCGTGAACATCTGCAACCGGCACGCCGACCGGACCCCGGATCTGCCCGAGCTGGCCCCGTTCCGGCCCGCGCTCCTCGACTCCGGCTCCGACGTGGCGCCTGTGCCGCTGGCCAAGGCCTCCTCGGTCACGGCCTGACCTCTTCCGGCTCCTCCTCGGCCGGCGTGACCGCCTTCGCGCCACGTCCCTACCCCGCCATGCCCAGAGAAGGGAGAACCCGCCATGTGCCCGAACTGCGAGGACTTCGCCAGGACCGTGCTCCTGCTCGGTCAACTCGCCCTGTACGCCGACATGGACGGCGCCGACCTCGACTTCGTGGATGCCGTCAGCCCGTCCCTCGCCGTGTCGTTGCCCGAACCGCCGCCCGGCATGTTCCCGGACGACTACGACCCGAACGGCGGCCCCGCCTACCCCGGTGACGGATCCTGATGGGCGCCCGTCACGGCCTCCGGGTCGACGCGGTCCTGATTCAGGCCGTGATTGCCGGGGCCCTGTCCTTCGCCCACCTGCACGACCTTGCCGCCGCTGCCGGACAGGACGGCTGGAAGGCCTGGGCCTACCCGGTCAGCGTCGACCTACTCATGGTCGCCGCGTGGCGGCGGCTGCGGAGTGAGGGGCCGTCCCGGCTGGCCTGGTGCTGGTTCATCGTCGCGCTGTTCGCCTCGCTCGGCGCCAACGTGGCCACCGCCGGGTTCCTCGACCTGGCCGACCCGCCCGCCCATCTACGCCTCGGCATACCCGGAAGGCCCCCACCCGCATTACTCCGCGGAACCCTCCAAGCACCATCGTAGAAGGAGACAAATCACCAGCAGAATAAGCTTGCACCATGGCCTCCTCGAACAATTGCAGCTGGATGTGCAGCGACAGGAGGGCAATGCGCGCGGGAACCTCCAGCCGATCGCTGGCGCCGACCGCGCGGTTCCATAGTTGCGGACTTGGTCCCGTCGAGCGAAGCAGATGGTCAGTGACCCGCACCACATACTCCATGCGCGGACGGCCGCCGCGGAAGACCGCGTCGAGATAAGCGCGCTTGTCCGTGGCGACGAACAACGGGCTGATCCGCCGCGGATCCGCC
>CBFHCJ010000642.1:0-4103 GCA_965654005.1 uncultured Streptomyces sp.
GCCATCGTGACCGCGTGCGCGGCCCGGGCCCGGCGGGCGGTGGTGATCGCCATGGCCGCCCTGGACCGCGTACCGGCGGCGCGCGAGGCGCTCGTCGCGGCCGGGTTCTCCTGCGACGGCGTGCTGCTGCAGTCGTCGCGGCTCGCCCCGCTGCCGGGGGATGTGACCCGGCTCGCGGCGACCAACCCTGTTTTCCTGCTGTGGGGCACGCGGCCTCCGGCGCGTACCGAAGGAGTTGCTCTTTGAGTCCTCTCCCCCGTGAACGGGGGAAATTCCTGGCTCACGCTGCTCCTCGGCTCAGCGAACCCTTGAGTCTGACGCGATCAACACCAGCCGGGTTGAAACCAGCCCGGTTCATAAAGTTTTGGGAGGTTACTGCTGTGCTGGCTTGGTTCTCGCTCAGCGTTCCGCGACTTTACCAGTCGTCGTTCGGAGGCACCCGGTGATCGGCCTCATTTCCGCCACCGCGGCGGGGGCGGCTGCGCGGGACCGGCTGGCCGCGGCGTGGCCCGACCGCACGCGGGTGTACGAGGGTCCCGTCGGGGACGCCGTGCGGGCCGCCTTCGCCGAGTGCGAGCAGCTCGTGTGCTTCCTGGCGACGGGGGCGGTCGTACGGCTGGTCGCGCCGTTGCTGGGTGACAAGACGTCCGACCCCGGTGTGGTGTGCGTCGACGAGGGCGGGCGGTTCGCGGTGTCCCTGGTCGGCGGCCACGGCGGTGATGCCAATGAACTGGCCGTCGAGGTCGGTGAGTTGCTGGGCGCCCAGCCGGTGGTGACGACCGCGACGGACTCCGTGGGGCTGCCGGGCCTCGATACGCTCGGCTTCCCGGTGGAGGGCGACGTCGCCGGGGTCTCACGGGCGCTCCTCGACGGGGAGCCGGTCGCCCTGGAGACGGAGGTGAACTGGCCGCTGCCGCCGTTGCGGGTCACTGCCGAGGGCCGCTACACGGTCCGGGTCACGGATCGCGCCGTCGAGACCGCCGAGCGGGAGGTCGTCCTGAGGCCGCCGACCCTGGTCGTGGGCGTCGGCGCCTCCAGGGGCGCCCCGGTCGACGAGGTCCTCGGGCTCGTCGAGAGTGCGCTGCGGGATGTCGGGCTCTCCGTGAAGTCGGTCGCCGAGCTGGCCACCGTCGATGCCAAGGCCGATGCGCCCGGCATCGTCGAGGCGGCCGAGCGGCTCGGGGTGCCCGTGGTGACGTACTCCGCCGAGGAGCTGGCGCAGGTCGAGGTGCCCAACCCCTCCGACGCGCCGCTCGCCGCGGTCGGCACTCCGTCCGTCGCGGAGGCCGCAGCGCTCGTACGCGGGGGTGAACTGCTGGTTCCCAAGCGGAAGTCGGCAGCGCGACCCGCGATGGCGACCTGTGCCGTCGTACGCCGGCCCGGGCGCGGGCGACTTGCCGTGGTCGGGCTCGGGCCGGGCGCCCGGGACCTGCTGACGCCGCGTGCGAAGGCGGAGTTGCGGCGCGCGTCCGTGCTGGTCGGGCTCGACCAGTACGTCGACCAGATCCGCGATCTGCTGCGGCCCGGCACCCGGGTCCTTCAGTCGGGGCTCGGTGCCGAGGAGGAGCGGGCACGCACGGCCGTGGCCAAGGCCCGCGAGGGTCATGCGGTCGCGCTGATCGGCAGCGGCGACGCGGGTGTGTACGCCATGGCGTCACCCGCCCTCGCCGAGGCGTCCGACGACATCGACGTGGTGGGCGTGCCGGGCGTCACGGCGGCGCTCGCTGCCGGGGCGATCCTGGGCGCGCCGCTCGGCCACGACCACGTGTCGATCAGCCTCTCCGATCTGCACACGCCCTGGGAGGTCATCGAGCGGCGGGTGCGGGCCGCGGCCGAGGCGGATCTCGTCGTGACCTTCTACAACCCCCGCAGCCGGGGCCGGGACTGGCAGTTGCCGAAGGCGCTCGCGATTCTCGCCGGGCACCGGGAGCCGTCGACGCCGGTCGGTGTCGTACGGAACGCGTCGCGGCCGGACGAGTCCAGCCGTCTGACGACCCTGGCCGGCCTGGACCCGGTGACGGTCGACATGATGACGGTCGTGACCGTGGGCAACACGGCGACCCGTGAGATCGCGGGGCGCATGGTGACGCCGCGCGGTTACCGCTGGCAGGAGGAGCCGAATTGCACCGCGTGATCCACCCGATCGAGCAGGAGTCCTTCCGACGGCTGCGCGCCCGTCTGGACACCTCGCACCTCGCTCCGCTGACGCGGGCGGTGGTGGAGCGGGTCATTCACTCCGCCGCCGACCTCGACTACGCGAGCGACCTCGTCATGGACGAGGTCGAGTTGGAGAAGGCGCACGCGGCGCTGCACGACGGGGCACCGGTGGTCGTGGACGTCGAGATGGTCGCGGCCGGGATCACGCGCCGCGATACGGTCTGCCGTCTGAAGGACGCCAGGTCCGGCCCGGGGCTGACCCGTTCGGCGCACGCGATCCGGCTGGCGTACGAGGACGTCGGCCCCGGAGCGCTCTGGGTGATCGGCTGTGCCCCGACCGCCCTGGAGGAACTGCTGAAACTGGACGCCTTGCCCGCGCTGGTGATCGGTCTGCCCGTCGGGTTCGTCGGCGCGGCCGAGTCCAAGGCCGCGTTGCGTGAGAGCGGGCTGCCCTCCGTGAGCAACGTGTCCGAGAAGGGCGGTTCGGCGGTCGCCGCCGCCGCGCTCAACGCCCTGCTGTACACCCCTTTTTCGTCTGAGGAGAAGCCGTGACAACCCCGCCGCCCGCCCTGCTCATCGCCGGCCATGGCACCCGGGACGATGCCGGAGCCGAGGCGTTCCGTGACTTCGTACGGAAGTTGGGGCGCCGCCACCCCGACCTGCCCGTCGCGGGCGGCTTCATCGAGCTGTCGCCGCCGCCGCTGGGCGAGGCGGTGACCGAGCTGGTGGAGCGTGGGGTGCGCCGGTTCGCGGCCGTGCCGCTGATGCTGGTGTCCGCCGGGCACGCCAAGGGGGACATCCCGGCCGCGCTGGCCCGGGAGAAGGAGCGGCACCCCGGGATCTCGTACACGTACGGGCGTCCGCTGGGCCCGCATCCGGCGCTGCTGAGCGTGCTGGAACGGCGCCTCGACGAGGCGCTGGGCGGGGCGGGGCGGACTCCGGCCGACCGGGCCGATGTGACCGTGCTGCTGGTCGGGCGGGGCTCGACGGACCCGGACGCCAACGCCGAGGTGCACAAGGCGGCGCGGCTGCTGTGGGAGGGGCGCGGCTACGCGGGCGTGGAGACGGCGTTCGTGTCGCTGGCGGCGCCGGACGTGCCGAGCGGCCTGGACCGGTGTGCGCGACTGGGCGCGCGCCGGATCGTCGTCCTCCCGTACTTCCTGTTCACGGGTATCCTGCCGGACCGGGTGCGGCAGCAGACGGAGGGCTGGGCGGCGGCTCACCCGGACGTCGAGGTGCGGTCGGCGGACGTGATCGGCCCGGAGCCGGAGCTGCTCGACCTCGTGATGGAACGCTACGAGGAGGCGCTGAAGGGCGACCTTCGCATGAACTGCGACTCGTGCGTGTACCGGATCGCGCTGCCCGGCTTCGAGGACAAGGTGGGGCTGCCGCAGCAGCCGCACTTCCACCCGGACGACGACGGGCATCACCACGGTCACGGGCATCATCACCACCACGGCGGGCACGCACACTCCCATGCGCACTGAATCCGATGGCGGGTACCTCGACCTGCGGCACCACGGGGACGCCGAGGTCCGTGACGAGGGCGCGGCGCTGACGGACCTCGCGGTGAACGTCCGCGCGGACACGCCGCCCGCGTGGCTGCGGGAGGTGATCGCCGGGTCGCTGGGTGGGCTCGCGGCGTACCCCGACGGGCGGGCCGCGCGGGCGGCGGTGGCGGCGCGGCACGGGTTGCCGGCCGAGCATGTGCTGCTCACGGCGGGCGCGGCGGAGGCTTTCGTCCTGCTCGCCCGGGCCCTGAAGGTGCGTCGACCGGTGGTGGTGCACCCGCAGTTCACGGAGCCGGAGGCGGCGCTGCGGGACGCCGGGCACACGGTGGACCGGGTGCTGCTGCGGCAGCGGGACGGCTTCGGGCTGGACCCGGCGCTGGTCCCCGAGGACGCGGACCTGGTGGTGATCGGCAACCCGACGAACCCCACGTCGGT
>CBFHCJ010000643.1:0-4097 GCA_965654005.1 uncultured Streptomyces sp.
GCGTCATCGTGACCACCGCCGTCCAGAGTTTCGGCTGGCTCATCTCGGAGTTCGTACGCACCGCCGACGGAGTCACCGACGCCGTCGCCGTCTCCTCCGACGGCCTGCTCATGGCCGCCTCGGACAGCCTCGGCCGAGATCGCGCCGACCACCTCGCCGCCATCGTGTCCGGCATCACCAGCCTCGCCCAGAACGCGGCGACGGCGCACGGCTTCCACGGCATGAAACTCGTCATGATCGAGATGCTCGGGGGCTTCCTCATGGTCGGTCGTATCCGCGACGGAAGCTGCCTCGGCGTCCTGGCCGCCGATGGGTGCGACGTCGGCCTGGTCGGCTACGAGATGGCTGTCCTCGCCGACCGCGCGGGCGAACTGCTCACCCCGCAGTTGGTACGCGAACTCCACTCCATGCCCATGGCCGCGCGATAGTCGCCGTGCGCTCGTACGGCCGAGGGGACTCACCCCTGCTCAGTCCACAGGAACGGTTCTGATGGGTGTAGTCCACCGGCGGAACTTTCCGGAGCGGGCCGCCGCCCTGCATGCCGGCGGGGTAGGGCCGGTCGACCAGGGCGTAGGCCGTTCCGCCGTACATGTAGCCGTGTGAACAGGGCGCGAGGAGGGACAGGTCGTCGGCGCCGGGCAGCGAGGTCTTCGCCAGGCCGAGCGGGGCGAACAGCCGGTCCCGGAACCGCTGGGCCAACGGGTGGCCGCCCGCCTTCTCGGCGGCGAAACATCGGCGCGGCCTCAGTGCCGCCGCACCGCGTGACGCGCCAGCCCCTCCGCCCGGTCCGCGTGGGACAGGATGCGCGCCTGCTTCCTGGGCCACCACGTCAGTTCCGCGAGAAACAGCGCGACCACCAGCCACGACACGGCCGCCTCCCGGTGCGATCCGCGGAGGGTGTCGTTCAGCGCGAGAGCCACCGCCAGCGCGGTGAACAGCAGGACCAGCCACAGGAAGAGCCGGTCCTGTTCCCGGGCTCTGCGCAGGGCGCCGCTGTAGGTGATGACGGCGGGCGCCAGGCGGGAATCGGCGATGCTCTCCCCGCGTCGGGTGGCTCGTACCACCGCTTCCCGGTCGGCGGGGTCCAGGTCCTTGGCTTCCGGCCAGGCCCTGCTCATGCGGCGGGCCACTCTGATTCCGTAGAAGGGGCTCAGTACGAGGACCACCACCGCCGCGCCCGGCCATGAACCCGACTCGGCGAGCACCAGTGCGCCGAGGGCGATCCCGACCGGGAGGCCGATGCTCACCGCTCTGCGCACCGGGCCCCCTCGCCACACCCAGCCCGGAACCATCAGCACGCGTTCATGGTTGCGGGCGTCGGGTCGCTGGGCAATCACCGGATCGGCGGGTTGCGGGTGCGTGCGCCGCCCGGGTGTGTGCGAGGGGGCTCGGCGCGCTCCGGGCCCCGGGGACGGTGCTCATATTGGTCACACCTGGGTCTTACCCCTGGCCGCAGCGGTCGACGGGGGCCAGGCAGTAAGCAGGTGACGGATCCGGCTCTCCCAATCGCCCGGGGCCCGTCGACGGCAAACAGGCCAAGGCACCAAATACTGTGAGTGAAAAGGAAGTTACGCTCCCCCAGGTCCAGTCGTCGCACTCTGCGTGGAGGCCCTTCCTTGGCACGTCAGCAACGGAATCCTCCGACCAATGTCGCCCTGGCGGAGATCATCGAGCGCACCGGGCGGAGCATGGCGGCCGTCGCGGACCTCATCAACCAAGTCGCCTCGGAGAACGGCATCCGCCTTCGCTGCAACGCCCAGAGCATCGGCAACTGGCTCGACGGAAGTGCGCCTCGCAAATACACGATACCTATCGTCGTCGAAGCGCTGACCCGCGCTTCCGGCCAACCCGACCTGACCGCGGCGCAATTCGGCTGGCCCGAACCGGCCCCCCCTCAAGGCCCGCCTTCCGCCTGGGACCGTGATCCCATCACCTTCCTGGCACAGCTCGCACGAAACGACATGCTCGACCCGAGCGCGGCTCTCGCCGATCCCTACACCGTTGAAGCGCTGGCCCTCCCCCAAGAAACGACGTCCGCGTGGTGGTCGTTCACCGACGACACGAGGCCTCCCGCCGCCCCGTGCGACATCGCACACATCTGGACGTTGAGCCGTACGGCACTTCTGACAGCCACGAGGCATGGTGGTGGACGCGGCCGGTCTGCACTGAGCGCCTACCTCCTCAACGAGATCGTGCCGCATCTGCGCGCCACCACCGGACCGATCCGCCCGAAGCTGCTCCATGCCACCAGTCACCTCGTCCGCACCCTCGCCTGGATGTCGGCGGACGCCGGAGCAGAAGGACAATGCCAGAAGTACCTGATCCAGGCCCTGCGACTGGCCGACGAAGCCGGAGACCCGACCACCCGGGCCACCATGCTGAGGTGGTTATTTGCCCAGGCATTCCATCTGGGGCACGACACACCGCTGGGCCCCCTGTCGAGCGCGGCTACCGATGCCGTACGGCGAGGATGCAACCCCCGGATACGTGCCGCAGTCACGGCCCAACGGGCATTGACACTCGCCGTGGGCGGCGACCGTACCGGAACGCTCAACGCCCTGCGCATGGCGGAACGTGACATGGAACGCACCGATTCCCGAAACGAATTTCCCTGGTACGAGGAGTTTTCACACGACCGCTTCACATACGTGGCCAGCGTCGCACTGATGCGCCTCGGTGACATGGCAGGAGCCGAATCCTGCCTCGCAGACGCACGGACGCAATACCACCCCAGCTACGCCTGCAGACAAGCGCTGACCACCGCCTTTCATGCCCGCGTCCAGATCGCGCAAGGTCGCCTCGCCGAAGCGAGCAACGCACTCCACCGTCTGGCGCTTGAAGCGGACACGATCGTCTCGCCCCAACTGCGGCGCGAGATGACCACACTCCAAAACATGCTGAACGTTGGAGAACCCTCAGCCATGGCCCAAGCCCGCTACCTGTCCACCGTCCCTCTCCTCATGTAGGGACACGTCCGACGATGACGCCCCCGCCGCCACCGACACCGGCTGAAGCCGCTGACTCTGCGACGCCCCTCAGCCCGCCGTCACCGACGACAGCCGGTGCACCTCCCGCGCCGTCCCCGTCACCCCCGACAGGAAGCCCTGTGCTCGCGGTGACGCACGGTCCGTCAGCCACGCCGGGTCGATGTCGCACACCGCGACGCGGACCTCCGTGCCGACCAGGGCCAGCGGCAGGGTGTGGACGACCGTGGACGGGAAGCTGAGGATCGTACGGCCGATGGGGCCGCGGCGGGCGATGAGTTCGAGGGGGAGGTCGGGGCGGACCACCTCCAGGCCCGTCTCGACCGCCAAGTGGTGCAGTTTCGCCGCGCTTTCACGCCGGTGGGCGAAGTAGCGCCGGGCGCCGTGCGCCTCGGCGAGGGACCGGACCGCCTCCAGGTAGCGTTCGCCGTCCACCACGCCCGTCTCGACGAGGGAGGTGCCCACCAGGTCCGCGCCCTTGGTGATGCGCGGCGGGCCGAAGCGGGAGCGGGTCCAGGTGAAGTCGTTCGCGGTGACCGTGACCCCGGCCGGGGTCTCGTCGATCGGCATGGACGAGAAGACCTCCACGGTGCGCCGCGCGCTCGGCGTCAGACGACGGCGTGCCGCTGACGACACCGGGGCGAAGAGGAGGTCACGGGGGCCCGGGCGGCCACCCTTGCGGTGCCAGCGCACCAGGCGTTCGCCGCGGGCGAGCTGGGCGACGAACTCCATCGTCGCCGTGCCGTCGTCCACCACCACCAGCTCGCGAGCCTTGGTGATGGTGAGCAGCAGCTGCACATAGCGGGAGAACGGGTCGCCCATCACCACCCGGCGCGCCCGGCGCAGCAGCCGGGCGAGGCCTCCGACGGTGCGGAACGGGGCAGTCGTACCGCCCCGTGCCTCCTCCCAGCGGACCTGATGGCCCTCGTCGCGGGCCAGTTCCGCCATGCGGCGCAGCTGGCCGCGGGTCATCGGGTCGGTCGGCGACAGCACCACGAGGGTGAGCCCCTCGCGCGCCGGGCCGTCCGCCCCCGTAGCGTTCGTCGCGGTACCGTCAGCCCCCGTGCCGTTCGTCGCCGTACGCCCCGCCCCGGACCGCCTGCCACTTTGCGC
>CBFHCJ010000644.1:0-4073 GCA_965654005.1 uncultured Streptomyces sp.
CAACTGGAAACACCTGCCGATCGGTTACCACGGCCGCTCGGGAACGGTGGTCGTCTCGGGCACGGATGTCGTACGACCGCACGGTCAGCGGAAGGCTCCCACGGACCCGGCACCCGTCTTCGGACCGTCCGTCCGCCTGGACATCGAGGCGGAGGTGGGGTTCGTGGTGGGGGTCCCCTCGGAACTGGGCAGGCCGGTGGGTCTGTCCGGGTTCCGCGACCACGTCTTCGGCCTCTGCCTGCTCAACGACTGGTCGGCTCGGGACATCCAGGCCTGGGAGTACGTGCCGCTCGGACCGTTCCTCGGTAAATCGTTCGCGACGTCGGTCTCGGCGTGGATCACCCCGTTGGACGCGCTGGAGGAGGCACGGGTGGCGCCACCGGAGCGCACGCACCCGCTGCTGCCGTACCTGGACGACACCGAGGAGGAGCCGACGGGCTACGACCTGCGCATCTCCGTCGCGATCAACGGCCACGTCGTCTCCGAGCCGCCGTTCTCGACGATGTATTGGACGGCTGCCCAGCAGCTGGCCCATATGACGGTGAACGGGGCGTCGCTGCGGACGGGCGATCTGTACGGCTCGGGCACCGTGAGCGGCCCGGCGGAGCGCCAACGCGGCTCGCTCCTCGAACTGACGTGGAATGGCCGCGATTCACTCGAACTCCCGGACGGCAAGCGGACGTTCCTGGAGGACGGTGACGTGGTGACGCTGACGGCTTGGGCACCAGGGCCGAACGGGACAAGGGTGGGCCTCGGGGAGGTCACGGGCCGGGTGGTGCCGAGCGCCTGAGTCCTCGGCCGCCGCGGGCAGTCGCGCCGCTGGGTCGCTGAGGGTACGTCCGGGTCGGAGTCCGGGGCCTATATCCAGTCCTCCGGCTCGGGCTCTCCCTCCGGTTCCGGCCATTCCGGGTCCGGGCCCTCGTCCGCCGCCGAACCGCCGTCCAGCGAAGCCAGCACCCCGAGCACCCCCTCCCCGTACGTCGCCAGCTTCTTCTCGCCCACCCCGCTGATCGTGCCCAGCTCTGTCACCGTCTTCGGGCGGACCGTCGCGATCTCCCTGAGCGTGGCGTCATGGAAGATCACGTATGCAGGGACGCCCTGTTCCTTCGCCTCCGTCGCGCGCCAGGAGCGCAGGGCCTCGAAGACGGACAACAGCTCCGGCGGAAGCTCGGTGGCAGCCTTCGGCGTTCGCTCGCCCTTCGGCGACGCGGATCGCGCGACCGCGGGCTTCGGCGGCTCCTTGCGCAGCGGCACTTCCCTCTCCCGCCGCAGCACCGCCCCACTGGCCTCCGTCAGCACCAGCGTCCCGTACTCGCCCTCGACCGTGAGCAAGCCCTGCGACAGCAGTTGCCGGATGACCCCCCGCCATTCGCCCTCGGCCAGTTCCTCGCCGATACCGAACACGGAGAGCTGGTCGTGGTCGAACTGGATCACCTTCGCGGTGCGCCGCCCCAGCAGGATGTCGATGATCTGCACCGCCCCGAACTTCTGCCGTCGCTCCCGGTCCAGCCGCCACACCGTGGAGAGCACCTTCTGCGCCGCGATCGTCCCGTCCCAGGTGTCCGGCGGCACCAGGCACGTGTCGCAGTTGCCGCAGCCGCCCGACTCGGGGTCCTGGCCGAAGTAGGCGAGCAGCTGACCGCGGCGGCACTGGGCTGTCTCGCACAGCGCCAGCATGGCGTCCAGGTGCGCCTGGGCCCGGCGGCGGAACGCCTCGTCGCCTTCTCCCGACTGCATCAGCTTGCGCTGCTGTATGACGTCGTTCAGCCCGTAGGCCATCCAAGCCGTGGAAGGCAGTCCGTCACGGCCCGCGCGGCCCGTTTCCTGGTAGTAGCCCTCGACCGACTTCGGAAGGTCCAGGTGCGCAACGAACCGTACGTCCGGCTTGTCGATGCCCATGCCAAACGCAATGGTCGCCACGACGACCAGGCCGTCCTCGCGCAGGAAGCGGGACTGGTGCGCCGCGCGCGTGCCCGCGTCCAGACCAGCGTGGTACGGCACCGCCTCGACGCCGTTGCGGGTCAGGAAGTCGGCCGTCTTCTCCACCGAGTTCCTTGAGAGGCAGTACACGATGCCCGCGTCGCCCGGGTGCTCCTCGCGCAGGAACGACAGCAACTGCTTCTTGGGGTCCGCCTTCGGCACGATCCGGTACTGGATGTTGGGCCGGTCGAAGTTCGCCACGAAATGGCGGGCCCGCGGCATGGTCAGCCGCTGGGTGATCTCCTGGTGCGTCGCGTGCGTCGCCGTCGCCGTGAGCGCGATCCGCGGCACGTCCGGCCAGCGCTCGCCGAGCAACGACAGTGCGAGGTAGTCGGGCCGGAAGTCGTGGCCCCACTGCGACACGCAGTGCGCCTCGTCGATCGCGAACACCGAGATCTTGCCGCGCGAAAGCAGATCGAGGGAGGACTCCAGACGCAGCCGCTCGGGGGCCAGATAGAGCAGATCCAGCTCACCTGCCAGGAACTCCGCCTCCACCACGCGCCGCTCGTCGAAGTCCTGCGTGGAGTTGACGAACCCCGCGCGCACACCGAGCGCCCGCAACGCGTCCACCTGGTCCTGCATCAGTGCGATGAGCGGCGAGACCACCACGCCCGTACCCGGCCTGACCAGGGCCGGGATCTGGTAGCAGAGCGACTTGCCGCCACCGGTCGGCATGAGGACGACGGCGTCGCCGCCGGCCACGACATGCTCGACGACCGCTTCCTGCTCGCCCCGGAAGGCCTCGTAGCCGAAGACCCGGTGCAGCGTGGCCAGCGCCTCGCTCCGGCCGCCCGTCGCCGGCCTCACGCCCACCTCCGTCATCACAACCGTCCCGTCCATCGCCTGTCCCCCGTACGTCGTCCCTCGACCACTGCGTCCACGATAGGGGGCCGCGCCGACAGACCCGGAGTTATCCACAGGCCCACTCCTGTGCGTCTGGGTCAAGGACACGACAGTCGAAGGCGTGCACCGCTGCGCAGCCCTTCGTCACGACGACCCGGCACCCCCCGAGCGGGTGCCGGGCCGTCACGTGCGGCGCGGGCCGGTCAGCGCACGAACACCCCCGCCTGGCTCGCCAGGTCCAGGAAGTACTGCGGCGCCACACCCAGCACCAGCGTGACCGCCACGCCCACCCCGATCGCCGTCATCGTCAGCGGTGACGGGACGGCCACCGTCGGCCCCTCCGGCCTCGGCTCGCTGAAGAACATCAGCACGATCACGCGGATGTAGAAGAACGCCGCGATCGCCGACGAGATCACACCGATCACCACCAGCGGAATCGCCCCGCCCTCCGCCGCTGCCTTGAACACGGCGAACTTCCCGGCGAAGCCGGAAGTCAGCGGGATGCCCGCGAAGGCCAGCAGGAACACCGCGAACACGGCCGCCACCAGCGGCGACCTACGGCCGAGCCCGGCCCACTTGGACAGGTGCGTCGCCTCTCCGCCCGCGTCGCGCACGAGCGTCACGACGGCGAAGGCGCCGATCGTCACGAACGAGTACGCGGCCAGATAGAAGAGGACCGCGGAGACACCGTCCCGGGTCGTCGCGATGACACCCGCGAGGATGAATCCCGCGTGCGCGATCGACGAGTACGCCAGCAGCCGCTTGATGTCGGTCTGCGTGATCGCGACGATCGCACCGCCCAGCATGGTGACGATCGCGACCGCCCACATCACCGGCCGCCAGTCCCAGCGCATGCCCGGCAGGACGACGTACAGCAGTCGCAGCAGCGCACCGAACGCCGCCACCTTGGTCGCCGCCGCCATGAAGCCGGTCACCGGGGTCGGCGCGCCCTGGTACACGTCCGGCGTCCACATGTGGAACGGCACCGCGGCCACCTTGAACAGCAGGCCCATCACGACCATCGCGGCGCCGACGAGCAGCAGCGCGTCGTTGCCCATGGTGTTGGCGAGTGCCGGGTCGACGTTCGTGACCGTGCCGTCGACGACCTGGGCGATCGTCGCGTACGACACCGAGCCCGCGTATCCGTACAACAGTGCGATGCCGAACAGGGTGAATGCGGAGGCGAACGCGCCGAGCAGGAAGTACTTGACCGCGGCCTCCTGCGACATGAGCCGCTTGCGGCGGGCCAG
>CBFHCJ010000645.1:0-4073 GCA_965654005.1 uncultured Streptomyces sp.
GAGGCGGCCGAGGAAGCTCAGGTCCGCATCGGCTCCCCGGTCTACCTCGGCTACTTGTATGACGACACCGGCAGCGGACGCACGATGGCCGCCTGCGGCGCCCGGGTTCGGATGGCAGCGGCCCTCACTCGCTGGGGCGGGGCGGCGCGGGACCCGGCCACCGGTCAGACTTACGCCCGTCTCCTGGTCACGCCCGAACAGGTCGCCGAGCTGTTCGACTGGGGCCCGGGCGGGCGGGAACAGCTGGCGGCGGTTGATGCCGCCCGGCAACAGCTGGGTCTTCCCACCCCGCTGCGCCAGCCGGTGACCGAACTCCCCCGAGAAGGGGGCGAACTGTGACCAGGCTGCAGGTGTTCCGCACTCCGCGCCAAAAGGCCAGGAAGGGTCCTGCATCTGTCCGGGCTGGCACCGGGACTCGTGCGGAAACACGCCCCGGCACCTCGCCCACGATCCCCGCTGTCCACACCACCGACAGGCCGCTCGATTCAGGCATGTGCCGGCCAGGAGGCGGCGGGAGGCGCGGCCCCTCCCGGCCATCGGGTCCGCCTGCCTCTCGACCCGCTCCCCATCTCGCCTGCTCCATCCCGCCCGCCCTTCAACGAAAGAAGATCGCCACATGATGCACACCGGTTTCTCCGTGACGACCGGGGAGCTTCCCGGCGGCGACCGGCCCAGCGAAGACCGCATCGTCCAGGCTCCTGGAGCCGTCATCGTCCTGGACGGCGTCAGCACCGTCTCGGATGACGAGCCCCGCGGCGGCTGGTACGCCCAGCTCCTCGGCGACGGCCTGGCCTCGGCCCTCGCCGCAGATCCGGAAGCCGATCTGCGGCATGTCCTTGAACAGGCCATCGCCGCGATCGTCCGCGAGCACGGCCTGGTCGCGGGATCATCCCCGGCTGCCACCGTCTCGATCGTGCGGCAGCATGATGAGACGATCGACGCGCTCGTCCTGGCGGACACGCCCGTCATCGCGCGCAGGATCGACGGGCATGTCGATCCGGTGCGTGACGACCGGCTCGCCCGTCTGGTCTCCGGCCGCCCGGAGTGCAAGGAGTACCGGGCGTGGCTGCGGGCCGGCCGAGGCTTTAAGGCGCCGGAACACCGCCTCCTGCTCCAGAAGCTCCGGGCCCATCAGATACGTCACCTCAACAACGATGTGCCCGGCGGGTACTGGGTCGCTGAAGCCGTCCCCGAGGCCGCCCGTCACGCGGTGGTGCGCTCATGGCCGACCGCCGACATTGCCGACATCCTCGTGATGACGGACGGGGCGAGCGCCGGCGTCGAGGAGTACGGGCTGTATTCCACATGGGACGACCTGGCCCACGCCTGCCTCGTCGACGGGCCCGACAAGGTCCTGCGGACGATCCAGGACGCAGAGGCGGACGACGCCGACGGACGACGCTGGCCGCGCTACAAGGCTTCGGACGACAAGGCACTCGCTTTCCTCCGGTTCGCGCCCGTCACCCGCCAAGCCGCATGAGTTCCTCCGCAGCGGTGGCCGCGTACGGCCACCACCGGGAGGCAGCGGTCCCCTCCCCTCCCGGGGTGCTTCGGCTGCGATCGTGCCGGAGTTCGGCGAAGCCGAACCGACCGCACCCGCGCCTGCCCGGACGGCGCGCATGACCGTCCACGGGCATACGACCGCATCAGTGACCAGACATTGAGGAGACGCACCGTGACATTGACCGTGATGAGCCAGAACGCACAGTACGGCGCCGACAAGGACGGACGTTGGGAGGGCCTGATCGAGGTCATCCGCCGGGTCGGGCCGCACCTGCTCCTGCTGCAGGAGGTCGACTGGCTGGCCGATCCTGACAAGGCCGAGGCTGCCCAGCAGGCCCTGGGCCTGAGCCTGCGCGTCGCGCCGTCCCGGAACCTGAACACCGCGGTCGCCTGGGATCCGGCGGTCCTGGAACTGCTGGACACGGAGACCAAATACGCCGCCACCGACATGCACCACGGCTACTGCGCGCCCCGGTTCAGGCCCCTGGGCCTGGACCGAGACCTGCCCGTGCCGCTGGTCGCGATCAGCACGCACCTGACCCCGTACTCCGCGCAGGCCGCCGCACAGGAGGCCCAGTTGCTGTGCGCGCGTGCCTACCGGTACGGCGGGATCGCCATCGTGGCCGGCGACATCAACCACTGCCCGCTGGACGACCCGGAGATCGAATGGGAGCGCGTCCAGCCGTACAACCGCACTTCCCGGTGCCTGCCGCGCGCCAGTGAGGACGAGCCCTGGCGCGGGAACCGTATCGTGGGGCAGGTCTTCCGCGACGGCGAATTCACCGACGTGGGCGGCCATTTCGAGGATCGCCAGGCGACCGGCAAGGCCGGACTGCTGCGGGTCGACCAGGCCCACGTCACCCCTGCCCTGCGTCCCGCACTGCGGTCGTACAAGCGGGTGGACCCGGGCCAGGCCAGCGACCACTACGGCATCAGCTGGGAACTCGACCTCGCCGCGACCGACACCACCTGTACCCGCGCCTACACCTAAGCCCGGCCCACCGCACGGCAGCCTGACGTCGCGCCAGCCCCTCTACAGCGGACAGCCAGCCCGGGCGCACCCGCGGGTACGCCCGGGCATCCACTCCCACCGGAGGAATGAGTTGGAAAGCTTTTTCGAGTCGGTCCAGGGCCGGTGGCCAGCCGGACGGGTCGACTACCACTGGCACATCCTGCCCGACCCCGCGATCACCCGGGCCGCGCTGGTCGATCCCTACCGGGAGCTGACGCACCGCCCGGGTATCGCGCCCGTCCCGCCCGAATTCCTCCACGTCACCCTGCTGCATTCCGCACCGGTCACCGAGATCACCGACAAGGAGATCGCTGAGATCACCGAACGGGTACGCGAGCGCTGCGCCGCAGTGGAGCCGTTCGAGCTGACGCTGGACCGGCCGTCGGTGGGCAGTGTGGCCATCGAGTGCCTGGGCCGGCCAGGCCGACCGGCCGAGCGCCTGTGGGAGATCACCGCCGGCGAGTCCCACGCCGTGCTCGGGGACCGCTACCCAACGGTGCCGTCAGTCCACTACACCCACAGCTCCCTCGGATACGCCACCGCGCACGTGGATCAACGCCCAATGCGTTCCTGGATCACCAACAACGACGTACCTCCGGTGACGTTCCCCGTCACCAGGATCGCCTTGGTGGCGCAGAGCCACGACGGTGAGTACATCACCTGGACACACCTCACCGACGTCGAACTGGCCGGCGCCCGCTGACAGCCCTAGGGGCACCCAGCATCTCCCCCATACCGTCACATCAGGGATGAGACTTCGGGAACACCCGCATCCCGGGCCGACGCCGACCAGACGAGAAAGAGGAAAGAAGAGGATCGCGCTATGCCGTCATCAACACCCCCGATATGCCCACCCGCGTCCGTGCTCGCGGAGCACCCGGCCACGGCAATCGACGAGCTCGCCCCACTGTGGGGTGAACTGCTGTCCCACCACGTCGCCTCCGCACCCCATCTCGGCGACCTCGGCGAGGTCAGATCCGCAGCAGACTCCTGGGAGATCCGGCGCGCGGAGTACCGCGCCTGGCTCGAGGAGCCCCTGTCGAAGATTCTCACCGTGTCCGAGCACGACCGGCTCCTCGGCTACGCCTTCGTCCGGATCGTCCCGGCGGCCGGCTCGTGGAAGCTGGGCGACCGGGTCGGGGTCCTGGAGACCCTGATGGTGACCGCCGAGGCCAGGGGGGCGCGGACTGGGACGTCGGCTGATCGAGGCGGTCGACGCGCACTGCCGCACCCATGGTGCATCCACCCTGCGTATCAGCGTCATTGAGGGCAACGACGCGCACGGCTTCTACACCCGCTGCGGCGCGGTCGGCTTCACCCGCACGCTGCTGCTGCCCCTCCCCCTGCCTGAGGCGACGCCGACCGGTGAGCGCAAACCCGCCGCGCCGCTCGATCACAGTGTGCTGAAGGAGCGGTTCCTGGAGCGTCTGCAGGCCAGGGCCGAACTCGCCCTTCGCGAGGGGGCCTTCGAACGTGCCGATGGGCTGTATGCGCATGTCCTGCACACGCTGGCGGAATCCGGTGCAGCGGGCAGCCTTCCGTATCTGAAGGCTCTGCA